>JALOMN010000448.1 GCA_025455445.1 Cyclobacteriaceae bacterium | reverse complement strand
ATTTCTTAGGTGAAAAAGTAATCCAATCCCACTCACCTGTGAGCGGATAGGCCCCCGAAGTTTCTATGTGTGTGCGCAATCCTGCTGCTTTTAGTTCTTTGGTAAGTACAGAAAGATCATGCATGGAAGGCTCACCACCGGTAACCACTGCTATGCGACTACCACTTGCTTTTGCTTTACTCACCATTTCACTTATTGCTACTTTCGGGTGTGCATCTACTTCCCACGAATCTTTTACATCGCACCACACGCAGCGCACCTGGCATCCACCCAAACGAATGAAGTAGGCAGCATGCCCCTGATAGTTTCCTTCACCTTGAATAGTGAAAAAATCTTCCATCAACGGAAGTGAATTCAAAATTTCAGATTTTACATTCAACATATTAAGGATTTCTCAATTCTGTTGCCCGTAGTGTATTCAACAAGAGTGAAGCGATAGTCATAGGACCCACGCCACCGGGTACGGGTGTGATAAACGAAGTTTTCGGTGCCACTTCTTTAAACTCTACATCACCTTTCAGGGCAAAACCATTTTTGTATTGAGGCCCTTCCACACGTGTAGTGCCTACATCAATTACCACGGCACCTTCTTTCACCATATCGGCAGTAATCAATCCTGGTTTTCCCACCGCTGCAATTAATATGTCGGCATGGCGGGTGAACATCGCGATATCTTTTGTGAACTTATGACAGATGGTAACCGTTGCTTTGCCTTCTTCTACCAACATCATACTAAGCGGAGCACCTACTAAACGACTCGCGCCCACCACCACACAATTTTTTCCTTCGGTGGCGATGTGATATCGTTTCAATAACTCCATTACACCAAACGGAGTGGCCGGCAACAATAAAGGATTTTTTGATACGATGCTTCCAAAATTTCTATTTGTAAAACCATCTACATCTTTATCGGGACGAATTTTTTCTGTGATGCGTTCTACTGAAATATTAGCAGGCAGTGGAAGTTGCACAATGAAACCGTCTACATCTTCATCTCTGTTTACCTGGTCAATGTGTTTCATCAGTTTATCTTCACTGATGGTGTCGGCAAAGCGCATCATCGTATAATGGAAGCCTACTTCTTTACATGCCTTTACTTTATGATCTACATACGTTTGACTGGCACCATCGTCTCCCACCAGAATGATTGCCAGGTGTGGTATTTTTTTTCCTTCCTGTTTGCGAATGGCAACCTTTTCAGAAATTTCCTTCTTAATATCTTGCGATACCTTGCGGCCATCGATGATTGTATACGTTTGTGCTTCAGTCATGTATCAACACGATTACTAGTCAATCTTTAATACTGCCATAAAGGCTTCTTGCGGAATCTCCACATTACCAACCTGGCGCATGCGTTTCTTTCCTTTCTTTTGTTTCTCCAACAATTTACGTTTACGAGAAATATCACCACCATAACATTTTGCCAACACGTTTTTACGGATGGCGCTCAATGTTTCACGCGCTACAATTTTTTGTCCGATTGCAGCCTGTATGGCTACTTCAAACATGTGGCGTGGGATGAGCTCTTTCAATTTCTCGCATAACTTCCGACCCCACTCCTGGGCCTTGCCACGATGCACAATAGCAGAAAGTGCATCAATCTTTTCTCCATTCAACTGCACATCCAGTTTCACCATGTCACTTTCGCGCCAGTCAATCAAAGTGTAGTCAAGCGAAGCATATCCTTTTGAAATTGTTTTTAGCTTATCGAAAAAGTCAAACACAATTTCAGCCAGCGGCATTTCAAAAGTTAACTCTACGCGATCGGAAGTAAGATAATTTTGATTCTTGATCACTCCGCGTCTGTCCATACACAAGCCAATGATGGGACCAATAAATTCAGATTTTGTAATGATCTGTGCGCGAATAAACGGCTCATTGATATAATCAATTTTAGTCGGATCCGGCATTTCAGAAGGCGCATTGATATCAACAGTTTTTCCATTGGTCAGTGTTGCCTTAAATTGTACGGAAGGAACTGTAGTAATCACAGTCATGTTAAACTCACGCTCCAAACGCTCCTGGATAATTTCCATGTGAAGCAAGCCAAGAAACCCGCAACGGAAACCAAAACCTAATGCGGCAGAAGTTTCCGGTTCCCACACCAGTGAGGCATCGTTGAGTTGAAGTTTCTCCATGGAGGCACGCAATTCTTCAAACTCTGAAGTTTCTACCGGATAGATACCGGCAAATACCATTGGCTTCACATCTTCAAAACCTTTAATGGCCTCGCCCGGGTTGCTCACCAACGGAAATCAGGTATCCTACATTGCCCGCGCTGATTTCATTTTGTGGCAATTTGTCTAATTTCAATACCCCTATTTCATCGGCACCATATTGTTTGTCGGCATTTACAAATTTTACCAGGTCGCCTTTGCGCATGGTGCCATTAAACACACGATAAATTACTTCAATACCCCGGAAGGAATTGAATACAGAGTCAAAAATCATTGCCTGAAGCGGTGCATTCGGATCACCTTTCGGAGCCGGAACCCGTTCTATTACTGCCCTTAAAATATCTTCTATTCCTTTACCTTCTTTGGCACTGGCTTTTAACACGGAATTGCGGTCGCAACCAATCAAATCCACAATCTGGTCAGTTACTTCTTCAGGCATTGCGGCCGGCAAATCAATCTTATTTAGAACAGGGATTATTTCCAGATTGTGCTCTACTGCCAGGTATAAGTTCGATATGGTCTGGGCCTGAATACCCTGGGCGGCATCTACAATTAATAGAGCCCCTTCACAAGCAGCTATGGAACGTGACACTTCATATGAAAAGTCAACATGGCCGGGGGTGTCTATCAGGTTAAGGATATAATCCTTGCCCTCAAATTTATAGTTCATCTGGATGGCATGCGATTTTATCGTGATGCCTTTTTCACGCTCCAGGTCCATATTGTCGAGCACCTGGGCTTGCATTTGGCGCCCGGTAAGTGTGCCGGTAAACTCTAAAAGGCGGTCAGCCAGTGTACTTTTGCCATGGTCGATATGGGCAATAATGCAAAAATTACGAATGTTGTCCATTCCCGTCATTTCTTTCCTGAGATTTTAGGGGGCAAAGGTAAAAAAGAAAAGCGACCTCTTTGGGGTCGCTTTAGTTTAAGTTATTCGAAATTATAAATACCGTGATTACTCCGATTTATAAATTACTCCATCCTTCATCACAAAAGTTACTTTCTCCATAGTTTTTATATTTTTTGTAGGGTCTTCATTCACCGCAACGATGTCAGCCAGTTTTCCAGCCTCGATGGATCCTAACTTATCGCCCATGCCAAGTATATCGGCATTTACTTGCATCGCACAAAGTAATGCATCAATGGCAGGCATACCACCTTCTACCATGTAACCAAATTCGCGAGCGTTTTCACCATGAGGAAACACTCCTGCATCTGTTCCAAATGCCATCTTCACTCCGCGCTTATAGGCTTTGGCAAAATTCTCCTGAATCTTTGATCCTATCTCAATAGCCTTTGGTGCTACCAGCGGGTGATAGTAGCCCGGTATTTTCGAATACTCGGCAGCCGACCTGCCTGCGATGATGGTAGGAACATGGTAGGTGCCCTTTGCTTTCATCAGGTCCATCACTTCTTCCGTCATCAAGGTACCATGTTCAATCGTAGTGATCCCCGCAAGCACTGCGCGCTTCATACCTTCAGCTCCATGAGCATGAGCGGCTGTATGAAATCCGTAATCTTTCGCAGCCTTTATAATTGCATCTGCTTCTTCTTGTGTAAACTGGGGTCCGCTGCCATCTTTCGCTACACTCAATACGCCCCCGGTTGCTGTAATTTTAATAAAGTCAGCACCGTCCTTGTAGCGCTGGCGCACCGCCTTATAGGCATCTTCCGGTCCGTTTATCACACCTTCTTTCGGTCC
>JALOMN010000069.1 GCA_025455445.1 Cyclobacteriaceae bacterium | reverse complement strand
CGCGCCCATCTACAATGCGGTGATCATACGAGAGTGCAAGATACATGATGGGTCGAATCACAATCTGTCCCTCTTTAACTACTGCACGCTCTACAATATTGTGCATACCGAGAATAGCGGATTGAGGAGGATTTAAGATAGGAGTGGAAAGCATCGAACCGAACACACCACCATTGGTGATAGAGAATGTGCCACCCTGCATCTCTTCAATAGATAATTTTCCATCACGACCTTTGGTTGCCAGGCGAACTACTTCCGCTTCAATCTGATCAAACGACAACGATTCAGCATTTCGAATTACCGGCACCACCAACCCCCGGGGAGTAGAAACTGCAATGGCCACATCGCAATAATCATGATAGATAATTTCATCGCCATTGACTTGCGCATTAACTGCGGGGAATTCCTTCAGCGCCACACAAACAGCTTTGGTGAAGAATGACATAAAGCCGAGACCAACACCATACTTTTCTTTAAACTTGTCCTTATACTTCGAGCGTAAATCCATCACCGGTTTCATGTCCACCTCATTAAATGTGGTGAGCATAGCTGTTTCATTCTTTACAGACACCAGGCGTTTGGAAATTGTCTTACGCAAAGAAGTCATTTTCTCATTCCGCTTATTGCGGCCACCGGCTGCTGCAATTGAAGGTGCTGCTGCAGGTGCCACTTTAGTTGCTTCTTGTTTAGGAGAACCAGCCTGTGCATTCTGCGCATCTTCCTTCGTAATTCTGCCACCTACACCTGAACCTTGCACCTGTGTTGATTCAAGTCCTTTCTCTGATAATATTTTTGCTGCAGCCGGTGAAGGATGCCCAGCCGCATAAGTCTTCTCTTGCGAAGTTGCTGTTGCCGCAGGTGCCGATGCCGGAGCTGATACAGCAGATCCGTCTGTTATCTCAATGCGACAAATCAAACCACCAATTGGTAGAGTGGTTTTTTCTTTGGCTACAATTCTTAAAATTCCGGTTGCTTCAGCCGGTAGTTCGAAGGTGGCCTTATCAGATTCTACTTCTGCAATCACTTCATCTAACTTCACCAAATCACCGTCCTTTTTCAACCAGGTAGAGATAGTCACTTCCGTGATAGATTCACCTACTGCAGGAACTTTCATTTCGCGCACACCACCTGTCGCTTTGGCCGCGGGTGCAGCTGTGTTTGCTTTGGCTTCAGCAGGTTTTGGAGCAGAAACATTTCCACTACCGTCAGCAATCTCGCAGATTACCGCTCCGATAGGAACCACTTCACCTTTCCCTTTTGATATTTTCAATACACCCGCCTGCGGTGCCGTTAATTCAAAGGTTGCCTTGTCCGATTCGAGTTCGGCAATAACTTCATCCATCTTCACCACATCTCCGTCATTCTTTAGCCAATTGGCAATGGTTACTTCTGTGATTGATTCCCCTACTGTAGGAACTTTTACTTGTTGCGCCATTTCAATAATTGATTTTGTGATTGAAGATTATAATTCTAATGCTTGTGAAATAATTTTTTCCTGTTCTACCTTATGCACTTTTGAGTAACCCGTAGCAGGCGATGCGCTTGCTTTACGCGAGATTAAATCAAGTCCGCTCATATAGCGCAAGATGTATGACCAGTATCCCATGTTAGCAGGCTCTTCCTGCACCCATACCAGTTTTGCATCTTTATATTTTTTCAGGGTTGCCTGTAATTGCTTTTCCGGGAAAGGATGCAGTTGTTCTAATCGCACAATGGCGATATCCTTTACTTTTTTCTTTTGTGCAGCTTCAGATAAGTCATAATAAACTTTACCTGAACAGAGTAACACTTTCTTCACGTCTTTTGCTTTCACCGTTTCATCATCCAACACTTCTTTAAAGGTGCCATTGACAAATGCATCAATCGGTGATATTACTGCAGGATGTCGCAAAAGTGATTTTGGAGAAAACACGATGCATGGTTTTCTAAACTCCCAGGCAACTTGTCGTCTTAACAAATGGAAAATATTTGCCGGAGTAGTTGGGTTGCTCACGATCATGTTATACTCTGCTGCCAGTTGCAGAAAGCGCTCTGGCCTTGCGTTGGAATGCTCCGGGCCTTGTCCTTCATATCCGTGTGGCAATAACATCACCACTCCGTTTTGTCTTTGCCATTTTGATTCTGCACTGCATAAGAATTGATCAATAATCACCTGTGCACCATTTACAAAATCACCAAACTGTGCCTCCCAAAGTACCAAAGCATGTGGCGATGACATGGCATAACCATATTCAAAACCAAGCACTCCAAATTCAGAGAGCAGCGAATTGAATATGTGCATTTTACGCTGTCCCTTTTCGATGTGGTCCAATCCGCAATATGGCTCGTTGGTATTTGCATCGAAGAAATAGGCATGACGATGAGAAAATGTTCCGCGCTTCACATCCTGACCGGACATACGCACCGGCACACCTTCAGCCAGTAGTGAACCATATGCGAGTAATTCTGCTTCGGCCCATCCCAGCATTTTGGTTTCAAAAAATGCTTCTTTCCGATCTTTCAATAATTTTTCAATCTGCTTCAACGGTTTGAAACCTTCGGGTATGTTTGTGAGTGCCTTTCCTACTTTATCAACCAGTGATTGCTTGATACTTGTATCGGGTGAATGATCGAAATCTGAAGGTTTTGATTTGCGTAGCTTCTCCCACTCTTCTTCAATTTTTTGTGATTTATAGGGAAGTGGCTTTTGCTTAACTTCATTGAGTCGATCCTGTAACATGTTACGGAAATTGCGATCCATGTCTTCGGCCAGGTTAGCATCCACGTCACCACGCTCAATCAGCTTCTTTACATATACTTCGCGCGGGTTAGGATGTTTGGCAATGATGTTATAAAGTTTAGGTTGCGTAAACTTTGGTTCATCACTTTCATTGTGACCATGCCTGCGATAGCAAAGCATATCGATGAAAATATCTTTACCGAATTTCTGTCTGTATTCCACCGCAAGGTTTGCGCAGAAGGTAACTGCTTCGGCATCATCACCATTTACGTGGAGAACAGGTGAGTCTACAATCTTGGCAATGTCAGTACAATAAATGCTAGAGCGTGCATCATCATAATCGGTGGTGAACCCTACCTGGTTGTTAATTACAAAATGAATAGTACCTCCGGTTGTATAGCCAGGCAAACCAGACATCTGCACTACTTCATACACGATGCCCTGCCCTGCTACTGCGGCATCACCATGAATCAGAATGGCCAGGCCTTTTCTGAGATCACCACCAAATTCATCGTCAATCTGGCCGCGTGTATAACCCACCACCAATGGATCTACTGCTTCGAGGTGCGAAGGATTGGGTGTTAACTTAACATAGATTTTATTCTTTGATGGAGTGTTGATATAACTGGAATAACCAAGGTGATATTTTACATCACCATCACCCATCGTTAAATCAGGATTTACATTTCCTTCAAATTCAGTAAATATCTGCTCATAGGTTTTACCTAAAATATTGGTAAGCACATTGAGACGGCCACGGTGTGCCATACCGATTACGGTTTCTTTCACTCCCAGCTCGGCTGCTTTATTAATGATGGATTGAAGTGCCGGTATTGTATTTTCTCCACCTTCCAGTGAAAAGCGTTTTTGCCCGATAAATTTTGTGTGAAGAAAATTCTCAAACACCACCGCTTCATTCAGCTTACTCAGTATGCGTTTCTTTTCATCTTGCGATGGGTTGTTGTTATAATATTCCTGCTCACACTTTTGAAAGAACCATTGACGCACTTCATCGTTGCGAATAAAATTATATTCAAAGCCAATTGGGCCAATATAAACCGTTTTTAATTTTTCAATGATCTTACGCAGGGTTGCACGGCCCATACCAATTTCTGCACCTACATCAAACTCCGTATCCAAATCCGCATCAGTAAGGCCAACTGATTTATGATCAAAATTAACATTGTGATTTCTGCGCGGACGCACCGGGTTGGTGTCGGATTTCAAATGACCGAATGAACGATATTGAAATATCAGGTTTCTCACCTGTGTTTCTTTGATGCTGGCACCGTCTGCTACCGGGTGACCATTTTCACCAAATTGTTGCTGAGAAAATTCGTAGCCTTCAAAAAATTTCTGCCAGGTGACATCCACCGAGCCTGTGTCTTTTTTGTAGTTCTGATAGAGTTGGTCTAAATAACCGACATCCGCATTTGAGATATATGAAAATTTGTCCATGGTTAATTTGAAAAGGAACCAAATGTAGAAACCTGTATCGAGATACAAAAACCGAATAATCGCTTATACAAATATATATTTTATTCAAATCATCGTCACCATCTTTACACGACTCATTGCACATCTGGCAAAAAGCACTACATTTGCAATCCTTTTAAAAACGGACGAGATCCAACATTAAAAATTAAAAACAATGGCTGTTAAAATCAGATTGGCCCGCAGAGGCCGCAAAAAACTTTCTCTTTACGATGTAGTCGTAGCAGATGGAAGATCACCACGTGATGGTAAATTCATCGAGAAAATCGGTACCTACAATCCACTTACTAACCCTGCTACTATCATTTTAGATGATAATAAGGCATTTAACTGGTTAATGAATGGAGCACAACCTACCGACACTGTAAAAGCCATGCTCTCTTACAGAGGTGTAATGTTAAGAAGACACTTACAAATAGGCGTAATTAAAGGTGCGCTTACACAAGAGCAGGCCGATGCAAAAGTAGCGGAATGGTTGGCTGCCAAAGCCAATAAAATTCAGGCGAAGAAAGACAGTCTTTCCAAGTCGAAGCAAGATGCTGCTGCGGCACGTAAGGCTGCTGAAACAAAAGTGAAAGAAGCCCGTGCAGAAGCAATTCGCAAGAAAGCAGAAGTAGCTGCGGCTGCTCCGGTGGCAGAAGCTCAAACTGAAGGCGAAGCTACTACAGCACCTGAAGCAGAGGCATAATCCATACTTATCAAACTATTTCAAATGCCAATGCGCCCTGCGTGTTGGCATTTTTCATTCACTACCTCATGAATAAAGAAGACTGCTACTCAATCGGCTACATCAGCAAAACGCATGGCCTCAAGGGCGAAGTAACCGTGGTGTTTACAGAAGCTATCGATCTGGAAAGCATGGGGGCTGTCTTTATTGAGGTGAAGAATAGCCTGGTGCCGTATTTCATTCAATCTTTTTCAGAACGACCTGATAAAGCGTTTATCAAATTTGAGGAAATTGACACCCCTGAGAACGCGAACATGATTAAAGGATGCGCGATATATGTTCCAAAAACCACCCGTCCTGCATTGAAGCGTGGCCATTTTTATAATGATGAAGTAATTGGATTTTCCATTGAAGACGAAACCCTGGGAGCCCTCGGCATTTTAACTGAAGTGCTGCAATCGGGGCCCACCCGACTTTTGCAATTTCACTACCAGGGAAAGGAAGTTTTGATTCCCGTAAACGGACCTTTCATTACCAGCGTGAACAAATCCAAAAAGCTGATTAAAGTAAGTTTGCCCGAAGGATTTCTGGATATTTAATTCTACGCTAACTTCGCCTCATGCGCATTGATATCATCACCTGTCTGCCTCGATTGTTGGAGAGCCCTTTTGCGGATTCCATTATGAAACGGGCTATTCAAAAAGGCCTGGTGGAAGTGCATATTCATGACTTGAGAGACTACGCAACTGACAAGCACCGCACCACGGACGATTATGCCTTTGGTGGTGGTGCTGGTATGGTAATGCTCATCGAACCGATTGACCGTTGCATTTCTTTACTGAAAAGTCAGCGGGCATATGATGAAGTAATTTATATGAGTCCGGATGGGGAGTTATTTACACAATCACTGGCCAACCAGCTCAGTCTGACGAAAAATCTAATTATTCTCTGCGGTCATTATAAAGGAGTAGATGAGCGTGTGCGCGAGCACCTGATAACCCGCGAAATCAGTATCGGAAATTATGTGATATCAGGGGGTGAGCTGGCTGCTGCGGTGGTATCAGACGCAATCATCAGGCTGATTCCGGGTGTACTATCGGATGAAACTTCGGCCCTGACTGATTCCTTTCAGGATAACCTGATTGCCCCACCGGTGTATACCCGGCCGGCAAACTATAAAGGATGGACTGTGCCGGAAGTGCTTTTATCAGGTCATCAGGCTAAAATTGAACAATGGCGCCATGAAAAATCGCTGGAACGCACCAAAATGCGCAGGCCAGAGATTGGCGGGGAGTAAAAGACAAAAATTCTTTACCCAGCGCTCCTATTTCTGATTTCTTACCCTATATTTGCAGTCCATTTTAAAAACGAGTGTTATGGCTGATTTAATAAAAGTTGTTGAGCAAGAATTAGCATCCAAGAGGGCTACCCTACCTGCATTTAAGCCAGGTGATACCATAAACGTTCATGTTAAAATCAGCGAAGGAAACAAAGAAAGAATTCAGCAGTTTCAGGGCGTGGTGCTATATCGCAGAGGCACTAACACCAATGGCGAGACGTTTTCAGTAAGAAAAGTATCAAACGGTGTAGGTGTGGAGCGTATTTTCCCCATTTTAAGCCCCAGCATCGATAAAATTGAATTTGTAAAAGCAGGTAAGGTTCGCAGAGCGAAACTCTACTACCTGAAAGGCCGCCAGGGTAAATCAGCCAGAATTAAAGAAAGAATATCAGTGGCAAAGGATTAATCGCTTTGCTTCAAACATAAAAAAGCCCACTCAGCCCAACTGTGTGGGTTTTTTGTTTCCGCTGCCACCCACCTGTAATGTCATTGCAGGTGACGTGTCATAACCATATATTTGCCGCTCACTACAACCAAATCTATGGCAAAAATTGACATTAGCGCATTACTTGGTAAAGACGCTGACACCTTGCTTACACACAAAAGCAAAACTATTTCAAAAGATCAACTTCACCTTCCCGGACCTGATTTTGTAGATCGCGTATTCATTAATTCAAACCGCAATGCACAAACCATCCGTAGCCTTCAGGTATTGTTTAATGAAGGTCGCTTGGGCGGAACAGGATATCTTTCTATCCTTCCGATTGACCAGGGAATTGAACACAGTGCCGGTGCTTCTTTTGCGAAGAACCCGATCTATTTCGATCCAGAAAATATTATTAAGCTAGCCATTGAAGGCGGCTGTAATGGAGTGGCTACTACGTTTGGTGGTTTAGCCATGATGTCGCGCAAATACGCACATAAAATTCCATTCATTGTGAAGATCAATCACAACGAATTACTGACCTACCCGAACAAAGCCGATCAGATTATGTTTGGCTCGGTAGAAGATGCGTGGAACCTGGGCGCAGTGGCCGTGGGCGCTACAATTTATTTTGGTTCAGACAACTCAACCCGCCAGATTCAGGAAGTAGCACAGGCATTTGCTCAACCCGCCAGATTCAGGAAGTAGCACAGGCATTTGAGAAAGCGCACGAACTGGGTATGGCCACTATTCTTTGGTGCTATACACGCAACAATGCATTCAAGAAAGATGGCATCGACTACCACGTATCTGCTGATTTAACAGGCCAGGCAAACCATCTGGGTGTTACCATTCAGGCAGACATTATCAAACAAAAACTTGCTGAGAACAACGGAGGTTACAAAGCATTAAACACCGGTGGCAGCAGCTATGGTAAATTAGATGAAAGAATCTATACCGAACTTACTTCAGACAATCCGATTGAT
>JALOMN010000447.1 GCA_025455445.1 Cyclobacteriaceae bacterium | reverse complement strand
AAGATAAGCAGCAAAGTGTGTTGAAAGTTGATCTACCTGGGCGAACGTCAACCGCGCTCCCATGTTTTCAAACGCAACCTTGTCAGCATTTTTTTTGCCGGCTGTTTCAAACAATTCAATTAACGAAGAATACTCGAGTGGACCAATTTCATTTGGTATGCCAGCCGGATAGTGTTTTTGCCACGGAAAGTTTTGCATGATAAAAATTTTAACACGCCAATGTGAGCAAAAATGAAAAGTAAAGCAATCGATTGTTTGCGAAAAGAAACCAATAAAAAAGCCCCACGCTATTCACGTGAGGCTTTTGCTGTAGAGGGAGGGTTCGAACCTCCACGAAGAAGTTAGCCGCAAGGCATAAGAAAACATTTTAGTGGTCAACCCATTACCTTGTGTTTATCCTTTTCTCTTCACCCCCGAGACAGGAGGGCTTGTCTGCCAGTTTCAACACCCTACATTATTAAAGAACGTATACTAAAACACTCGCTGTAGAGGAAGGCCTCGAACCTTCACGGAGCAGTTAGTCCCGGTTTTACCCGAAATTTTTCCTGTTGTCTCCACCCCCGAGATCGGAGGGCTTGTCTGCCTCTTTCAACACCCTACATTGTAAATTATTCAGCAAATAAATACTATGAGCAACTTCAATACAATAAATTACTATATTATTTGCATATAATTTAATTTATTACCTATTTTATTGAATAATTAAAAATCAACCATTACTAAAATGGCCAAAAATTTTGAAATTGATAATACCGACCTTAAAATCCTGGAAATACTCATGCAGGATGCAAAGCGACCTTATACCGAAGTGGCGCGTAAGGTGAATGTTTCACAAGGCACGGTGCATGTGCGTATGAGCAAAATGGAAGAAGCTGGCATATTGGATAAAACCACGCTGAGGATTAATTATGCCAAACTGGGGTATGACATCACCGCATTCATTGGCATCTACCTGGAAAAGAGCGCATTATACGATAAGGTTTTGGCAAAACTGAAGGATATTCCTGAAATCACTAATATCCATTACACCACAGGTAATTATTCAATGTTTGTTAAAATCCATTGCCGTGATACCAATCATCTTAAAGAAGTCCTACACGATAAAATGCAGCAGGTAGAAGGCATCGAACGTACCGAAACGATGATATCACTGGAAGAAAGCCTGGACCGAAATCTGAAATTGTCCGAATAACAAATTTCATGGCCTTTTTAAACTATTGACTAGTAGTTTTGTTGTACTTTTGAGGATTATTTGAAATTAGTCTAAATAGACAACCATGAGCAAAAGCAATCAGGTTCTTGAAGAAATTACATCTAAAGAATATGAACACGGTTGGACAGTAAACCTGGAAGCCGATGAAGCTCCCAAGGGTCTAAATGAAGACATTGTTCGCTTCATTTCCGCTAAAAAGGGTGAGCCCGAATGGCTGTTGGAATGGCGACTCAAAGCCTTTCGCCAATGGGTAAAAATGGTTGAACCTGTTTGGCCTAACGTAACCTACCCTGCTATCAACTACCAGGATATCATATACTATTCTGCCCCTAAACAAAAAGTGAATCCTGCCAGTCTCAATGAAGTTGATCCTGAACTTATCAAGACGTTTGAAAAGTTAGGCATTTCATTAACTGAGCAGAAAAGACTCACTGGCGTAGCCGTGGACGCGGTGATTGACAGCGTGTCGGTTGCGACTACCTTTAAAGAAAAACTGAGTGAACTAGGAATCATTTTTTGCTCATTCAGTGATGCAGTAAAGGAACACCCCGAGTTGATTAAGAAATATCTGGGCTCGGTAGTGCCCATGAACGATAATTATTTTGCTGCACTTAATTCTGCCGTTTTTTCTGATGGCTCATTCTGCTATATCCCGAAAGGAGTGCGTTGCCCTATGGAACTATCTACTTATTTCCGAATCAACGCAGCCAACACTGGTCAGTTTGAAAGAACATTGATTGTCGCAGACGAAGGATCATATGTTAGCTACCTCGAAGGCTGCACCGCTCCTATGCGCGATGAAAATCAATTGCATGCTGCTGTAGTTGAACTATATACCATGAAAGGTGCCGAGATTAAATATTCTACTGTTCAAAACTGGTACCCTGGCGATAAGAATGGCAAAGGTGGTATTTATAACTTCGTTACTAAGCGTGGTTTGTGTGCCGGTGATCATTCAAAGATTTCATGGACACAAGTTGAAACCGGATCGGCCATTACCTGGAAGTATCCTTCTTGTGTATTGAAAGGAGACCGGAACCAAGATGATTCACATCGGTAAAAACACCCGCTCACGGATTGTGAGCAAAGGTATTTCTGCCGGTAAGTCGCAAAATAGTTATCGCGGTCAGGTGCATGTAATGAAGCGTGCTACCAATGCCCGTAATCATTCTCAGTGTGATTCATTGTTAATGGGCGACCAGTGCGGAGCGCACACCTTCCCATATATCGATGTAGAAAACAATTCAGCGCGCATCGAGCATGAAGCTACTACATCAAAAATTGGTGAAGACCAAATCTTCTATTGTCTGCAAAGAGGAATTGATGAAGAAGCAGCTGTTGCACTTATTGTAAATGGTTATGCGAAAGAGGTATTGAATCAATTACCAATGGAATTTGCCGTAGAAGCCCAGAAATTACTGGCGCTTACATTGGAAGGAAGTGTAGGATAATATTTTGAATCTTAAATTTTGAATAGTTAATGTTAACAATAAAGAACTTACAAGCAAATGTTGGGGAGAAGCAAATCCTTAACGGGATAGACTTACAAGTAAATGCTGGTGAAGTGCATGCCATCATGGGGCCCAATGGTTCAGGCAAGAGCACACTTGCTTCTGTGTTGGCTGGTCGCGAAGATTATGAAGTAACAGGTGGTGAAGTGGATTTTCTGGGTAAGAATTTATTAGAGCTTTCTCCCGAAGACCGCGCCCGTGAAGGAATTTTCATGGCATTCCAATACCCTGTTGAAATTCCTGGCGTAAGCACCATCAATTTTATGAAGACTGCCATCAACCAGATACGTGAGTATCGCGGTCAGCAACCGTTGGATGCAGTGTCATTCCTTCAACTCATGAAGGAAAAAATGAAATTGGTTGAAATTGATCAATCGCTCTTGAATCGTTCGCTAAACGAAGGTTTCTCTGGTGGTGAAAAGAAGCGTAATGAAATTTTTCAGATGGCGATGCTGGAGCCTAAGTTGGCGTTGCTGGATGAAACAGATTCAGGTCTTGACATTGATGCGTTGCGTATTGTAGCTAATGGCGTTAATAAACTTCGTAATAAAAATAATGCGGTGATTGTAGTAACTCACTATCAGCGCTTGTTGGATTATATCGTGCCGGATTTTGTACACGTGTTGTATAAAGGCAAAATTGTGAAGTCGGGCACAAAAGAACTTGCACTCGAACTCGAAGCAAAAGGCTACGACTGGATTAAAAACGAAGTAACTGTTGCCTAAATTATGAGTACAACTGTTGCACGCGACATCAACCAGGAAATCATTGAATCATTCTCACAACAGAATTTTTCTGCAGGAAATGATACACGCAAGAAAGCGTTGGAAATATTTAAAAATAGCGGCTTGCCTGGTAATAAGCATGAAGAATATCGCTTCACCCCTGTTACCCGCCACCTGGAAAAGAATTTCAATTGGAATTTAGCAAACACAAAGGCTTCCATCGACACTATTGAAAACTTTCTCATTAAAGAGCTGGATGCAAATGTCTTGACTTTCGTAAACGGCAATTATTCTGATTCGCTTTCAAAAATTGTCAGCCCGTCAAGTGAAATTAATATCACAAAGTTGAGCGAAGCTTTCACTCACCAAAAGTCGCTAATTGAAAAATATTTTGGAAGCATATTGGATGCGACATCCGATGCATATGCTGCATTGAATAGCGCGTATTGGCAAGAAGGTATTTTAATACATGTGCCGGAAAATACATCAGTAGAAAAACCTGTTTTCATTTTACATTTGAATGATGCAGCTTCTGCTCAGGTAATCAGCCACACCCGTGTGCTGGGCATCATTGAAAAAGGCAGCACCGTTAGTGTGATTGAGAAGTCAGATTCCATTGGAAGCAACCCGGTTTTTCACAACTTCGCAGAAGAATGGATAGTGAAAGAGAAGGCGCATCTGGAATATT
>JALOMN010000068.1 GCA_025455445.1 Cyclobacteriaceae bacterium | reverse complement strand
AATTGCACGGGTATGATGTGGCAGGTATTGGATTGGAATAAGCCCGCGATAGATTTTTATAAGAGGTTTGACACACGTTTTGACAATGAATGGATTAATTGTCATCTCGAAGTAAGCCAGATAAAATCGTATCTGGAAAAACACTAAACTTCATCAAGTAAGGTATTAAAAGCAACGTGCTGATCTTTGTATCGAATCCGATGCTCTTCTACCAACTTAGGAGCGAATTCATTAAGATAAAGCAGCACGTCTTCAATTTTATTGGAAAAGCATTGAATACTATACGACACAGAGCCTTCATCATCGTGCGATAGTATCTTATACATCTTATAGTCAATGAATAAGCCAGTATTTAACATCGCTGGCAGATAATAACTTTTCATCCAGGCAATCCACTCTGTCTCAATTCCTTTGTCAATGCCATATGTAACGTTATATAAAAGCATAGTGATTGTATATTAATTTTCGTTTGCGCTTACATAATCTTCAAGATATTGAAAATGCGGAGTTAGCGATCCTTGTTCGGTTATTGTGCCTCTTCTTATAATTCCTTCATTGTCATCCGTTAATAAGGGCTGTAATATTTTATCGATCAAATCTCGACCAAATTCTTCCGAAGCACTTCTTGGAAGTTCACAAGGCAGATTATCAATCGCCATTACCGTAATATTACTTTCACTACTCAATGGTTTTTTAATTTCATCACTAATAGGATCGTAGTCATAGAGTGGATCCGGTATGGTGCTTGCCTTTTTAGTACTTGGTATAGATCCCATAATATCGCATGTAATATCTGCGATAACTTTAATAGTAAATTGTGGTGACTTCATATCGTCCGAGGTAAATAGGGCTGGAGCTTTGGGATTCCAATAAGCACCGGCTAACAGTATGTCGGCAACTCGCGTAAAATCTGAAAAAAAGGATTTGTAATTTTCAGGATGTTTGTGAAATTCATCTCTGTTGAAATGCCCACCGTTGATCCGTTGGTGATAATCTGCACTGCTTAATTGCACATACACGGGCTCATCATACGTTCGCGATAGAAATTCAGCAGGCTTAACTTTTCGAATACCCGCAGTATCAAGAGTTTCCATTGCACCTTTGGCAACGCGACCGGCACCAGTAAGTATAATCTTTACCGGTGGAAGTTTAATTTTTCTAACTTCTAATTTTAAATCATTAATGTCGAAGCATTCATATGCTCTTCTCAGGTTAAAGAGGCGATATCTTTTGCCATACGTCCATAAGCCATTATACGCCCCAACAATTCCGGCAAATCTGCCGAAGGCAACCAGTCGATTGCCCTGAGAATCTTTAAGCGCTTCATAGTCAATTAATCGGATGTTATTTTTTAAAACAGCTTTAAGCAACTTGCGATTATAGGGTTGCTTTTTTATGGTATGTGAAAAGAATAGATATGTTTTGTTTGGGATAAGCTCATTGATGGGCACTTCTTTAATTCCCATCAAAATATCACACTCACTCAAGTTCTCTTTTACTTGAATGTCCAACGCTTTATACTCCGAATCATTAAAGCATCGGTGTTCGCTCGATTGACAGATCACCTCAGCCTGAGGATAACGTTGCATAATTTCTTCAACTTGCTGAGGGGTGAAGGGAACTCGTTTATCCGGTGGCACTTTACCTTCGCGAATCAGGCCGATTTTTATCACAATTGTATGGTTAGTATTTTACTTTCGTAAGGTATATAGTTTTAGCTGGCCTTCAAATGATTTTAAAGCACATCTATGCGATAAAGAAAGAGATAACGCATTTTAAGAGTTGCTAGATTAGTACTTTCAACTCTAGAAATAATGTTAGTGGTAGCACAACGAGTAAGGCTACATTGCAAATTTTTAAGGTATAAGAGTTAACTTTGGATGATAATTCAAACTCATCCAAATGACCCATAAATCAGGCTTTGTAAGCATTGTTGGCAAACCTAATGTGGGAAAGTCAAGTTTGATGAATAAGCTGGTGGGAGAAAATCTTTCAATCATTACAGCAAAGGCACAGACAACGCGTCATCGCATTATGGGTATTTTAAATGGCGATGATTTTCAAATTGTTTATTCTGATACTCCGGGAATATTGGAACCCAAATATGAATTGCAGGAAGCGATGATGGGCTATGTAAAAGTATCGCTGGATGATGCCGACCTGATTTTACTGATTGTAGAATTAGAAGAGAAGTATGACGAAAAGCTATTTGAAATATTTAAGACGGTGACTACACCAATTCTGTTGGTGATTAATAAGATTGATCTTGCAAAAGGCTCACAGGTAAAAGATAAAATTGATTATTGGAAAAATCTAATTAAGGCCGAGGAGATAATACCGGTTTCTGCAAAACTGGGAACAAATCTGGAGTTACTATTCTCTGCAATAAAGAAATACTTACCTGAGCATCCTGGCTATTATCCAAAAGATGATCTGACTGACAGAACAGAGAGATTTTTTGCATCTGAAATAATCAGGGAGAAAATATTTTTGAATTACGAGCAAGAGATTCCTTATAGCACAGAAGTGGGGATTGAAAGTTTTAAGGAGGAAGAATCTATCATACGAATAAGGGCCACTATTTACGTAGAGCGCGATTCACAAAAAGGAATACTTATCGGAAAAGGTGGAAGTTCACTCAAAAAAGTTGGCACGGAAGCGCGAATGGACATGGAGCGCTTTTTTGGTAAAAAGATATTTTTAGAAACTCACGTGAAGGTTGCTGATAACTGGCGAAAGCAAAAACTGAAATTGAAACATTTCGGCTATCTTGAATAGCATTTAAATAAAGAGTGGATAGAAGATAAGTTTTACAAATAAGCGACAATCGCCTAATAAACTCCTGTTTAGGCTATCTATTCATAGAAAAATTGAACATTGATAATTATTAATCAACTTTGTGCTGCCGAACATGCCAATAAGGCTGTTTGAATTGGCATTATCTGAAAGAACAACATGGCAAATATTGTAGCAATAGTAGGAAGACCGAATGTAGGCAAATCAACTTTTTTCAATCGCCTCGTTGAGCAACGACAGGCAATCATGGATGATATGCCTGGTGTGACCAGGGATCGTCATTACGGATATGCTGAGTGGACAGGCAAGTATTTTACTGTAATAGACACAGGGGGCTATGTGACTGGCTCAGATGATAAATTTGAAACAGAAATAAGAAAGCAGGTTGAAATGGCTTTGGAAGAATGCACTGCGGTCATCTTTATGGTGGATTGCAAGGATGGATTGACAGGATATGATAAAGAGTTTGCCAATATCATTCGCAGATCAAAGAAGCCGGTTTTTATTGCGGCTAATAAAGCAGATACACCCAACAAAGCCGTTGAGGCGACAGAATTTTACGAGCTTGGAATGGGAGAAGTATTTCCAATATCTGCTGAAAACGGTGGAGGCACCGGAGAATTATTGGATGAACTAATTAAGATTTTCCCCTCAGAAGGGGTGGAAGATCCGGATGCAGGTATTCCAAAAATTGCCATTCTGGGAAGGCCAAATGTTGGCAAGTCTTCTTTCCTCAATGTTTTATTGGGCAAGGACCGAAGCATAGTAACCGATGAAGCGGGCACTACACGTGACGCTATTCATTCGCGGTATAAAATGTATGGGAATGATTTTATTCTGATAGATACTGCCGGAATACGCAAGAAGGGTAAAGTAAAAGAAGATGTTGAGTTTTATTCAGTGTTACGATCACTACGCGCATTGGAAGAGAGTGATGTTTGTATTGTAATTATTGATGCTGAGCGAGGGCTTGAGTCGCAGGATGTGAATATCATAAGCCTTGCACAAAAGCAAAACAAAGGCATTGTGATAATGGTGAATAAGTGGGATTTGATTGAAAAGGACACCAAGACAGCCGATAAGTTTAAGAAGGACATCCTGGAGAAAATTGCTCCTATTACGTATGTTCCCATCCTGTTTGCTTCAGTGCTTACCAAGCAGCGGATATTTCAGGTAATTGAGAAAGCGGTAGAAGTTTATCAGAATAAAACTAAGAAGGTGCCTACCTCACAGTTGAATGATGGAATGTTACCTGAAATTGCGCACTATCCGCCTCCAGCGATTAAAGGCAAATTAATTCAGATAAAATATATCACCCAGGTACCCGGTAGGGCACCTGCGTTTGCTTTCTTTTGCAATCACCCACAATATATTCAGGATAGTTACCAGCGGTTTTTAGAAAACAGGCTGCGCGAAAAGTTTGATTTTGAGGGGGTGCCCATCCGGTTATTCTTCAGAAAGAAATAATAAAACAAACGTTTGATACGGGTCATAATCGGGTATTTCACCGACACCGACCATTTATTTTAATTAGATTCTAATTATTTATTGCGTTTTTGACTCAAATTCGAATCCTACGCGTATATTTGTGCCCAAATTCAAATAACCGGATAACTATGAAAAAAATTATTGCATCACTTATCGTATGTGGCTTTGCTGTAGCAATGGTTGCTTGCGGTGGTAACAAAGAAGCAGCTGAAAAAGCTAAAGCTGACTCTACAAGAGTTGCTGACTCAATCGCTGCTGTTGAAGCTGCTGCCGCTGCTGCTGCCGCTGCTGCTGTTGATACCGTAGCTGTTGATTCAGCTGCTGTAGTAAAGTAATCGATCTTTAAAGATTATTACCTGAGAGGCTTTAGATTTCTAAAGCCTTTTTTATTTTAAGCCCATGTTGCAGGCAGAAAAAATTCTCGAAGTACTCAATGGTCATCTACCACACCAAACAGTTGAATATTGTTTTCAACTGTGGCAACATAACCCCTTTGATTTTCGCTTGCGGAAAAGGAGAATTTCGAAGGCCGGAGATTTTAGTTGTAAACACGGGAATACTCCGGTGATTACAGTGAATCATGATTTATCACCTCACGAATTTTTAATCACGTATGTGCATGAAGTAGCACACCTGCATGTACACAGGCAGCATGGGTTTCGCACCGAGCCGCATGGAGAAGAATGGAAAAAATCTTTTCAAAACTTATTAGCTCCTGTAATGATGGAACATATTTTTCCGGAGCCCGTGTTGAGTGGCCTGAAAATGCACATGATTAACCCCAAAGCTTCTACCTATTCAGATAGCAATCTGATGCAACTGCTTAGAACATTGGACCCACGAGCAAAACGCGTAGTGTTACTTTCAGAGTTACCCGAAGGAAGTGTATTTGATTTTCAAGGACGATGGTTTAAGAAGGGTAAACTTAAACGAACACGGGTACTTTGCATGGAAATAAAATCGCGAAGGCAATACCTCGTGCCTGCCGATGTGCCCATTGGAAGCGCACAACTTACATTGCTTTAATTTAATCTTCTCCGTATCAGTTGCTCGACTAATTCATAAAAACGGTATGGAGGCATTGTGCGCCATTCAGAAATCTGCAACGTTCCTCCCATATTGATATACGCATCGATATTATACTTTCTGAATTCCTGTTGCAGAAACTCCGGAAAATTAATAGCCGCAATCCAACCCTCTTCTACCTCGTCAAACCATTCTTCATAATATGAATCGTCAGAGCCGTGGAAGTTGAAAATACTTTCTCCGATTAAGATGAACTTAGTAATCCCTTCCTGCATCAGTAACTCAAGAAAATCTCTCTTTAGTGTCATGATATCATTATACAGGGTATCATTCCATTCTCCTATAAATTCAATGACGACAAATTGCTTTTGATAATCTGTATAAAGCACTTTCAAATAAAGTGTTTCTGAGCCAAAGTAATCCCAGGCTGGATCAATGTAATACCCATAAATAGCCTCCGTGTATAAATCCATGTTATATTCTTTGCCATAAAAGGGAGATTGTTCGTCAAAGGAAGAATCGTAAAAGGCTAGCCAACCAGAATATGGTTCGATCTGGTGCATCTGAATTTGGTTAATACTTATTTCTTACTATCGATGGCAGCGCGCACATTACCGAATTGTTGCAGTAATGTTTCTGCCTCTTGTTGACCTACCTGGAGTTCATCCATGATCATTTTTACTCCACGATTTACAAGTTTATAGTTGGTAAGCTGCATGTCTACCATTTTATTTCCTCTCACACGACCTAATTTGATCATGGTAGTGGTAGAAATCATATTCAGCACTAATTTCTGAGCAGTTCCCGATTTCATGCGTGTGCTGCCAGTGACAAACTCAGGCCCCACAACAACTTCAACAGGATAGTCAACATGGTTGGCCAACTCGCTTGCCTGGTTGCAGGTAATACATCCTGTCACAATTCCTTTTTCACGAGCAGCTTTTACGCCACCGATTACATACGGTGTGCGGCCCGATGCTGCAATACCAATTAACACATCACCGGCATTGATTTGATATTCCTGTAAGTCTTTCCATGCTTGTTGAGGATCATCTTCTGCATTTTCAACTGCCTTGCGGATAGCTTTATCACCACCTGCAATAATGCCAATCACGCGACCCTGCGGCATGCCATAAGTTGGGGGAATTTCTGAAGCATCTAATATACCTAATCGCCCACTGGTGCCGGCCCCGATATAAAATAGTCTACCTCCTTTACTCATCTTATCAACACAAATAGTTACCAGCTTTTCAATTGCGGGTAATACATTCTCCACTGCATGTGGCACAGTTTTATCTTCCTGATTGATGTTAACCAGTAAATCGTGTACGCTCATCTGTTCGAGATGATTGTATTTTGAAGAGGACTCGGTAGTACTCACTAGTTATAAGTCTTTTTGATGATATAGGGTAAGGCCAGCAATAGGACCCTCTAAAATATTTTTAACTGTAATGCCCTTGTCATTGGCTACCTGGCGCAAGATATCACTAAAATAAAATGCCACTGAACCAGTAAAATGTACTTTGGTGTTTTTATAGTCAGCATACTTCATCACGTTATTTTGATAAAAGTCTGCGAAGCTGTTATAAATCAATTTGTAGCAATAGGGTTCATCCAGATGCTGGAAGATAAAGCGTGTGAAGCTGGCTAAAAAAGCGCTGGGCTTTTCATCTTTATAAACTTTTTCTAAAACCTCTTCGCGGGTAAAGGGATAGCGCTGATGAAATTGCCCTGCCAGTTTTTCAGGCATCTCTTTACGGAAGTAATCAAAAATGAATTTCTTGCCGATGTTGGTGCCAGATCCTTCATCGGCTAATATCCAGCCCAGGTTAGCTACGTTGTCAATAATCTTCTCGCCATCATATAAGCATGAGTTCGAGCCAGTACCTAAAATACAGGCAATGCCACGTTCTCTGCCGCACAACGCACGGGCTGCGGCAAGCAAATCCCAGCCTATTTCAATATATGCTTTTGGCCAATATTTGGTAAAGGCATCTTGAATTATTGAAACATTCTTTTCAGATGAGACACCGGTTCCGTAATAAAATATTTTGTCTACGGGCTCATCTACTTTAGGAACAAGATGTTCTTCTACTATCGAATTAAG
>JALOMN010000446.1 GCA_025455445.1 Cyclobacteriaceae bacterium | reverse complement strand
CGAATATAAACTTAACCGTCAATTAATTGTGGGTTAACATAAACATATAAGAAGCTTTTCTTGTTTTACAGGCATGGAAAAGGCTAAAAAGAGAAAACCCAAAGCTTCCGGAATAAACCCGGATATGATAATTAAGTCCTATCGCGAAAGTGTGCTGATGGAAGGGAAGAAACCCGCTTCCGTGTTTAAGTTTTGCAAGGAAATCGGAATTACTGAGTCAGACTTTTATCAACATTTCGGATCTTTTGAATCAATTGAAAAATTTATCTGGAAATCCTACATCATCCAGGCAAAGGAAAGAATGGATGCCGATGAGAACTTTCAGCAATTCTCAGCACGTGAAAAGCTTCTCACTTTTTATTTTATGCTGATAGAAATGTTGAAAGAAGACAGAAGTTTTGTCTTACATCAACTCAAGTCTGTTAAAACACCAACCATGGTGCCCGTATTCTTAAAGGATTTTAAATCGGCTTTTGGAGGATGGGTTGAATCTGTGCTCAGTGAAGCAAAAGGTACTGGTGAAATAGCCAACAGACCTTTCATCGATACGCGATATGGCAGCCTGTTCTGGATACACTTTCTTTTTATCCTCAAATTTTGGGCAGATGATGAAAGTGCAGGATTTGAAAAAACGGATGCCGCTATTGAGAAATCGGTGAACCTCGCATTTGAGGTTATCGGAAAAGGTGTTCTTGACACCGCGTTGGATTTTGGAAAGTTTATGTATCAGCAGGCTAAAGGGTAAGACTAAAAAGAAGATGAAAGTGAAGGAGCAGAATAGTATTCCCGTTGGCAAGGTTCAAAGGGCAGGAAAATTTATCGCTACAGGAGCGAAAATCGGAACCAATTATCTGAAGCATTACGGTAAAAAACTTGTCAACCCGGAAACAACCAGGGAAGAACTACATTTAAACAACGCCACGGATATATATAAATCCCTCAGCGAATTGAAGGGTAGCGCATTAAAGGTAGCCCAGATGCTCAGTATGGATAAAAATTTACTTCCTACAGCATACCAGCAACAGTTTGCGATGGCACAATACAGTGCACCGCCTCTTTCTTATCCATTGGTGGTGCGCACATTTCAAAAATCTCTTGGAAAAAATCCACAACAGTTATTTGAAACTTTCGAAACAGCAGCTTCACATGCAGCTTCAATTGGTCAGGTGCACAAGGCAACATTAAATGGTAAACAATTAGCAATTAAGATTCAATATCCGGGTGTGGCTGATAGCGTGAAAAGTGATTTGGCCATGGTAAAACCAATTGCGTTACGGATGTTTAACCTTAATGTCGCTGAGTTCGATGAAATGATTGGCGAAGTGGAAGTTCGTTTATTGGAAGAAGCAGATTATAAGCTGGAGCTTTCTCGTTCAATCGAATTATCTACCAGTTGCAAACACATCCCAAACCTTCATTTTCCTCAATACTATCCAACCTTATCCGGTGATCGCATTCTTACTATGGATTGGTTGGAAGGCAAACCATTGGGTGAACGCATTAAACAAGGAAATATTAATAAGGACGAAGGTAACAGAATAGGACAGACCATGTGGGACTTCTACCATTACCAGATTCATACACTAAAAATTCTGCATGCCGATCCGCACCCGGGAAATTTTATTATTGATGGTGATGGAAAATTGGGAGTAATAGATTTCGGCTGTGTGAAAGAGATTCCTTCTGAATTTTACAAGGTTTATTTTCAGTTGCTCGATAAGGACATTCTCAAACATACTGATAGATTATTAGATGTATTTTATAAATTAAGATTTATCTACAAGGATGACTCCGTGGAAGATAAAAAGTTTTTTACAGAGGTGTTCACACATCTGGTTGAGTTATTGGGTCGGCCTTTCAGAACGAAGCACTTTGATTTTTCAAAGAGTGAGTATTTTGAAGAGTTGTATAAATTCGGTGACGATATCAGTAAGATGAAAGCGTTCCGCAATTCAAAAAAGGCACGCGGTGTGAAGGATGCACTCTATATTAACAGAACATATTATGGTTTATATAATTTGTTACATCAACTCAATGCGAAGGTTGATACCACTTCTTATGTAAACTTCAAAGTTTAAACTTGCCTCTTGGTTTTCTTATGTTGGTTATCTGATATAAATAACCAGATAACCGATAATTTTACCAGCCTTAAATAATCATTGCCCTGCCTGTAAATTTCGAAATGAACTTTGCAGGCGGGGTCTGCTTTTTTAAATCATTTTACTATTTTCACCAGATGAAATTATTTCTGGGATATGTATTCGTTGCTATGTTGGCAATGAGTTGTTCGGGTGATAAAAAGCAGGAAAGTATGCAGCATAATAGCGATGAATCCATAAAGTATGCAGCATAATAGCGATGAATCCATCGTGCAAGACAAGTTAAGCACTGGCACCTTATTAAATAAGAATGGTATGAATGCCAGGGTTACTTCTTATGGCGGAAAGTTAATGTCATTATGGGTGCCTGATAAAAATGGAGCGCTAGGTGATGTGGTGCTGGGATATGACAGCGCGGAGCATTATATAAATGGTAATCCATATTTCGGAGCCATGATTGGCCGGTATGGAAACAGAATTGCAAAAGGGAAATTTAAGATAGATGATAAAGAGTATTCACTGGCACTGAATAATGGCAATAATGCACTGCACGGAGGTCCGAGGGGTTTTCATAACGTAAATTGGCAACTCAGGCAAATCACTCCGGATAGCATTGAACTATATTA
>JALOMN010000067.1 GCA_025455445.1 Cyclobacteriaceae bacterium | reverse complement strand
TCAAAACCCAGCATCCAAATCTGCATCACCAATGCCAGGATGGTTCCCGTCATTCCAAACATGAAGGCAGCTATTGGAAGTCTTGAGCGCTTATAGCCCAGAACTTCATCTAAACCATGTACTGGAAATGGAGTAAACACTTCATGAATCTTTACTCCTTTAGCACGGATTTCCTCAACTGCATGAAGTAAAACATCTTCATCGTCAAAAATTCCTACTAAAAATTTTTCGCTCGTGCTGCTCATATTAATGCTTCTTTTCTGATGAGGATTTAATAATACTTTTCACTTCTGCCATGTTAATAACCGGGAAGAACTTCGCGAAAAGGAAGAATGCCGTAAAGAACAATCCAAAAGTGAATATATACTCTCCTACGTCATATTTGGTAGGATAAAACATAGACCAACTTGAAGGGAGATAATCTCTGTGAATTGAGGTAACGATAATTACAAATCGCTCGAACCACATTCCGATGTTCACAATGATTGAAAGAATAAACGTAGCTACAATGTTGGTGCGTAGTTTCTTAAACCAGAAGAGTTGAGGTGATATTACATTACACGTCATCATTGACCAATATGCCCACCAGTATGGACCAGTTGCACGGTTATAGAACGCGTAGAATTCAGCCGGAACCTGACCATACCAGGCAACAAAAAACTCTGTGATATAGGCAATGCCCACGATTGAACCTGTGATAATGATCACAATGTTCATTAACTCAATGTGATAAATAGTGATATAGTCTTCGAGTTTGAAAACTTTTCTGGTAACCAGAAGCAGTGTTAATACCATTGCAAAGCCAGAGAAAATCGCACCAGCCACAAAGTATGGAGGGAAGATGGTCGTATGCCAACCCGGAACCACCGAAGTTGCAAAGTCGAACGATACTATCGTGTGCACAGAAAGTACAAGTGGTGTAGAAAGACCCGCAAGAATCAATGCAACTGATTCATATCGCATCCATGTTTTTGCTGCTCCATCCCAACCGAAGCTCAGCGCGTTATAAATCGTTGCGCGGGTTTTGTGTCCCATTCTTACCGCGCGATCACGAATCACTGCAAAGTCAGGAATTAAACCCATGTACCAGAAAACCAATGATACAGTGAAATAGGTAGAGATTGCGAATACGTCCCAAAGAAGTGGCGAATTAAAATTCACCCACAATGAACCAAACGTGTTAGGTAGAGGTAATGCCCAATAAAATCCTAACCAAAGACGACCCATGTGTGCCAAAGGAAATGAAGCCGCACAAATTACCGCAAAGATCGTCATCGCTTCCGCAGCACGGTTGATAGACATTCTCCATTTCTGACGGAACAATAAAAGAATTGCTGAAATAAGTGTTCCTGCGTGACCGATACCAACCCACCACACGAAGTTGGTGATATCCCAGGCCCAGCCTACAGTTTTATTCAATCCCCAGATACCTATACCCTCCCATAGAAGTAGGACAAAACAATACAATCCGTAGATAAAAAGTATCAACGAAATTCCGAAAGCAATCCACCACAAGCGTGTTGGTTTAGCCTCTACCTGCCGGCTGATATCTTCGGATACATCACGTACAGTCTTGCCACCGGTGATGAGTGTTTCGCGAATCGATGAAGTTGCGTGCATAGTTTAGTTGCGTGTCAAAAATTCAATAATATTTTATACGTTCTCTGTTGCTTTGTCCTTGTTTCTGATTTTAGTCAGATAGAAGATATTCGGTTTCACTCCTATCTCTTCTAACACACGGTATGCTCTGGGATTTCCGATTTTCTTATCGATGCCATAGTTGATAACTTTCTCAACCTTGCCATCTTTTTCAACCTCTTTGAAGTGGTCTACTTTCAGCAATTGGCTTAACCTGCTTTCCGGATTATTCAGATCACCAAATACGATAGCCCCTGTTGCACAAGCTGCCTGACATGCAGTTACTACTTCGCCATCTTTCAAGGTTCTGCGTTCCTTCTTCGCATTGAGTTTTCCGCTCTGTATGCGTTGCACACAGAATGAACATTTTTCCATTACACCACGAGAGCGAACGGTTACATCTGGATTAAGTACCATGCGTCCTAAATCCGTATTCATCGCAGGGTTTGCCTGATAGAATTGCTGATTATCATGATATTTAAACCAATTGAATCTTCTTACTTTATAAGGACAGTTGTTGGCACAATAGCGTGTGCCGATACAACGGTTATAGGTCATTTGATTGAGACCTTCTGAACTATGCGTGGTGGCAGCCACCGGACATACAGTTTCACAAGGTGCATTATTACAGTGCTGACATAACATCGGCTGGAAAACAACCTCAGGGTTTTCGGCTACCTTTTCCAAACCTTGTAAATCGTCAGCGTCTGTTCCTGCAGGATTGCTATAGTAGCGATCTATTCGTAACCAGTGCATTTCACGTCTGTTGATTACTTCCTGCTTGCCAACCAGCGCTACGTTATTTTCAACGTTACAAGCTACAATACAAGCAGCGCATCCAGTGCAGCTATTCATATCGATAGCCATACCCCAGTGGTGGTTATTGTAGTCGTGTCCTTTCCACAAGCTGAGAGTACTGGCATCTACTTTCTCATCCCACTTGGTGATCTTAGGCATCTCACGACCAGCGTATGGATCTTTTTTAAATTCGCTTAATACAGATTCCTGAATCACATTGTGACGACCCATGTAGGTCTGATGTATCTGAGTTTGTGCTATCTGAAAAGCTTCATCCGTCTTCTCAATTTTTACATCCAGTGCACTGTAGGAAAGTGAATCACCCGCTGCAGTTACTAAAGGATATACGTTAACACCAATGTTTTCGCCCACTTTACCAACTTTGGTTCTTCCATAACCAACTGCAATTCCGAGTGTACCCGGTGCTTGACCAGGCTGAACCAATGCAGGTACTTTTACAGATTTTCCATTGGCTGTGATAGTCACTAATTGTGTTCTACCTTCGGCATCATTATCAATACCTAATGCATTTGCATCTTTTTGTGAAATGGTAACATAATGATCCCATGTTGCCTTGGTAATAGGGTCAGGTAATTCTTGTAGCAGCGGATTGTTTGCCTGCGCTCCATTTCCAATGCCCACGCTTTCATAAATTGAAAGTTCAAACTGACCACCAGACTTCGCAGCAGATAATCCCGCTAACGCTGCGGACACATTACCGCTGAATGTTAAGGGTTGAGCTGTGGTAGGAATTTCAAATACACCATCATATAAACACTTATCCCAGAAATTCTGAAAACTTACTCCGCTTCCTGAATTATAGAAGCGAGTCATCCAATACTCTTTAAGGAATGTAAAGTATTCAGTTGTGCTCTCACCTGCCCAGGTTAGAAAACTCTCTTGTGCCTGACGGGTTTTAAACAATGGAGAAATAGCTGGCTGTGAAAGACTAAATGAATTCAATTTAGGCTCTGCATCTCCCCATGACTCCAGATAATGATGATCTGGTGTTTGATATCCGGATAATGACGCAGTCTCATCAGGTGTTGCAGAGGTAGAGACCGTTAGAGAAATCTTACTTAATGATTCTGCTAATATTTCACCCTGAGGATGATCGTACACAGGATTACAATTATAAAAAATTACTCCGCCTACATTGCCGGCTTTAGCCTCAGCAATAAAAGCACTCATCTCTTCATCATTGCCCTGGCGAAAATTTACAGGAGCGTTAGTAAGTATCGTTGAGCCGTAATTGCCCAATAAATTATTGATAGCATTGACTACAATCTGTACATTCTTATCATTTGATCCACTGACAACCAGGGAAGCTCCTTGATTGGCTTTCAATTCAGCCGCAGCTTTAGTAAGATTTGCAATTTCGCTCTTGCTGTCATTACCACTCAAAATATTATATAGTTGAGCTACTACGGTGCCTTCCTGCGAGGGCTTAATCATGGCGCGATAATCAGCATTCGCACCAGTAAGTGATAGATTTGACTCGAACGAATATAAGCGAGACATCTCGCGTTGATCTTCATTGATTTGACGGTTTACCGCAAACTGTTTTGCAAATTCAATTGGTGAAATCCATGTGCCCAGAAAATCTGCACCGATAGAAACAATCACCTTGGCTTTACTGAAATCATAAGAAGGTACGATAGCTGCACCGAATGATTCCAGGTTTGCTTTTACTATTCCGTAATTAGAAACCGGGTCATACTGAACCACTTTTGTGGTTGGGTATTTGGCCTTAAACTTTTCAAGTACGGCCTTGGTTGAAGGACTTAGGATTGAATTACTTACAATTCGAATCTGACCACCTTTCGAAGAGATGTCATTTAACTTTGCAATAATTTCCTTGTCTATTGACTCCCACTCGGTTGCTTTTTCACCTGCCTTAGGTCCGCGTGAGCGATAATTATCATACAATGAAAGCACAGAAGCTTCTACCTGTGCGTTGGTTCCTCCCAATGTAATTTTTGAAAGACTATTGCCATCCACTTTGATTGGACGCCCGTCTCTGACTTTAACAACAATGCTGCAATAATTTCCACCTTGTGTGTAAGTAGAAGCATAGTAATTTGGAATTCCGGGGTCAGCATCCAAAGGCTTATTAATATAGGGTATGGCCTTACGGATAGGAGCCTCACAAGCCGCCAACGAAGCCGCTGCGACACTGAATCCCATCATTTTCAAAAAGTCTCTTCGGGAATGACCGGGATCTTCCTGTACACCCAAATCGACAAATTCCTTGTCAGCATGCTGCACAAACTGAGGATCGTTTTTCAGTTGGGGTATTCCTTTCCAATATGTCTTTTTTGTATTGCTCATAAATTCAAAATCCTGTAGGAATGAAATAAAATATTAATAATGACATTTTGCACATTCAAGACCGCCAATGTCTTCTACTTTAAATGACTTCTTTGCATTGTGCAATTCCAGAAGTTTGTCATAGTAAGCATTGCCTTTTGTATTTACATCTGTCTTTCTATGACAATCAATACACCAGCCCATGGTAAGTAATGAATATTGTTTCACAACTTCCATTTCCTGAATTGGTCCGTGGCAGGTTTGACATGCAATGCCACCCACATTAGCGTGTTGGGAGTGATTGAAATAGGCAAGGTCTGGCAAATTGTGGATTCGCACCCATTCAATCGGTTTTTGTTTACCAGTATAAGAGCCTGTGGTAACATCATAACCGATGGCATCATAGATTTTTGAAATCTCAGAAGTGCCGGTGTTAGTGCCCTGCTGGATTTGAGTATGACAGTTCATACAGATATTGGCAGAAGGTATGTTTGCCTGCTTACCTTTCAGCGCGCCTGTATGACAATAATTACATTCAATTTCATATTGGCCTGCATGAACCTTGTGAGAAAACGCAATGGGTTGTTTAGGCTGATAGTTTTGTTGAACGCCTATCGTAAACAATCCATCAATTACATTTTTAAAGAGTACAGCTGTAACCAGGAAAATAACGATAAATACAAAACCTTTGCTGCTTAAAATTGAACCTAAAGTATATGGTGAATTAACTACTTCTTTGTCTTCTTCGCTCAAATCCTTTTGGTCGAGATATTTCTTCAATGCATTGATAATCAGCGACAGAATGATCAACAGCAATACCAGGATGATAATCATACCAGCTAATATCACATTGAGATAAGAGGTAGGTATGCCCGATTGTGCACCACCTCCTGCTTCAGCTGTAGCTGCCACTGCCGGAGCTTCTACTTTTTCTGCCTCTGCTTTCACATAGGCGAGGATACTTAATATTTGATCATCAGAATAACTTGTAAAAGCCGTCATCTGGCTTTTGTTATACTCTTCATAAATTTTAACAGCATAGGCATCTCCGGAAGCAATCATCTTTGCAGGATTGCGAACCCATGAAATAATCCATCCAATGCTTGGTGCACGCTCTTCCACACCCGCTAAGGCAGGACCTACTAACTTTTGTTTAACTCTATGGCATGACTTACAATTGCCATTAAACAAAGCCTCTCCAGCAGTGATAGCCGCAGCATCCGTGGGGATGGTTTGTGAGTAGGATTGATAGCAAAGTGTGAGAAAAAAGAGAATGAGAGTTAATAACTTAACGGAATCAGGTAATCGTTTCTTCATTCGTGACGCGTTTAGGTAACCGCTTTTTTACAGAATCGCACAAATCTACATTGTGAATGCATTATTTCAAATAAATTTCAATAAGTAACTAATAATATTTTATCGAATGATTTTATCAAATTTCTTCATTCATTTCAGCTCTAAGTGCATTAAGATCAGGTGATCTAAGCAAGCGAAAAATGAGCTGGTTAACTATTTAGAATGAATATAAATTACGCGAAATTCTTCACGAGAACTGAGCCGTTTGCTCCAATCGTTCCTGTATGCTACTCGATACTAATATTCAGGGGGCAAATACTTTGCAAACCTGCTTCACTCAGTTTGTTCACCTTAACAATTACTCTGCACTGAATTTATAAATTGTAGTTTGTCGATATACCTGGTTTGGTTGTAGCACTGTGGATGGAAAAGCAGGTTGATTCGGTGAATCAGGAAAATGCTGGGCTTCAAGACAAAAGGCGGATCGATAAGGATATTTCTTGCCTCCTTTGCCAACATCGTTGCCATCTAAAAAATTACCAGAATAAAACTGTAAGCCCGGCTCCGTTGTCCAAACCTCCATCATTCTACCCGACTTTGGATCAACTACCTTCGCTGCCAGTTCAAGATCATTGGTCTTTCGTTTTAAAATCCAGTTATGATCATATCCCCTTCCGTATGTTAATTGAACATCATTATTATCAATCCGCTCACCTATTCTGGTCGGATTGGTAAAATCAAATGGTGTGCCTTTGATGGAAACTATTCTTCCATCTGGGATTAACCCTTCATCCACCGGTGTGTAGGAATCAGCATTGATATATAATATATGATCCAATATGGAATTATTTCCTTCCCCTGAAAGATTGAAAAATGAATGATGAGTAAGGTTGATTACAGTGGGTTGGTCGGTGGTTGCTTCATACCCAATCACCAATTCGTTTTCATCAGTTAGTGAATAGGTTACTTTCACTTTCATATTACCCGGATATCCTTCTTCACCATCTTTACTTAAATAATATAGTTCAATGCTATCCGGAGTGATTTGCCTGAGTTGCCAATTTACGTTATGAAAACCCCTCGGACCTCCGTGCAGTGAATTATTGCCATTATTCAGTGCCAGTGAATACTCTTTATCATCTATCTTAAATTTCCCCTTTGCAATTCTGTTTCCATAGCGGCCAATCATAGCTCCGAAATACGGATTACCATTTATATATTGCTCCGCACTGTCATACCCCAGCACCACATCTGCTAAGACCCCATTTTTATCAGGCACCCATAAGGACATTAACTTTCCGCCTAAAGAAGTAACCCTGGCATTCATACCATTCTTATTTAATAAGGTGCCAGTGCTTAACTTGTCTTGCACGATGGATTCATCGCTATTATGCTGCATACTTT
>JALOMN010000445.1 GCA_025455445.1 Cyclobacteriaceae bacterium | reverse complement strand
AATGTTGGTAAGCGGCCTGCCGAAAAATAATTCTGCTTGTTCTTTAATAGCCACCACCTGGTCATAGATTTCATCGGCACTCAGATTGCGCTGTCGTTTTAAGCGTGCTGTAGCGCAAAACTTACAGGCAAGGCTGCACCCTACTTGTGAAGATACGCAGGCAGTAATTCTTTTTTCGGTGGGAATCAACACCGATTCAACCACCATGCCATCGTGCAGCATCACTGCATTTTTAATCGTGCCATCGGCACTGCGCTGCATTTTATCAACTTTAATATGGTTGATTACAAAGTGTTGCATCAGCATCTCACGCGTGGGCAATGAGATGTTCGTCATCTGGTCAAAACTCTTGGCTGACTTAATCCACAACCAATCATATACCTGTTGAGCGCGAAATGGTTTTTCGCCCATCTGCACAAAAAAGGCTTTAAGCTCTTCGAGTTTCAGTTTGCGTATGTCGCGCTTTGTAATCGCTGTCTCTACCATTATTTTATTCGTACAAATGTTTTTACTTCACAGTCGCGCTGGGCATTATGAAAACGCAACGTGGTTTCAGTAAGCTCTTCAATAATAAATCGCTGGGTGATCATTCCCGACTTTTTATCCACAAACTGGAGTTCGTTATCCACTACCTGGTATTTAAATGAATTCATACCTGAGCCTTTTTTCTTGCCTTGCGAAAAAATTCCCTCCTCTCCAGAGCCCTACTTTGAAAACATGTTTTTTCTTCGGTGAGTTGCCAGGAGCCAATTAGCTTTTGAGCATGACTTATATAGGCAATTGTCAGCACCAATACCGATAAGAAGATCTTCTTTATCATAATGATTTTAATTTTTTTGAGCTATCTACACCAATATTCATGCAAATTTACACAATTCGTTTTCCACTTCAGGTAATCAGGTAGTTTGCATAGTAAGTATCAACTACTTAGCGGCAGCAACTTCAGGTAATCACGTAGTTTGAATAGTAAGTATCAACCAGTTAGCGGCAGCAATTGAGACTATACTTATGTTTTTTTACCATTATTATTTAAAACATTCGAGTTCATGATCTAAAGTCTTTGAGATTCGTGATTAAACCCCGTAATTTTCGAATATTCTTATTTAAAAGCTATGCAAACCAGTAATGCAATTGTAATCACTGCCGGCTACCTCGATTCAAACAGCGGTAAAACGGTACACGGGTTAATCCGCGGTTCTGACCGATTTAATATTGTAGGGATCATCGATCACAAACATCCCGGAAAAGATGCGGGTGAAGTGCTGGATGGAATAAAAAGAAACATCCCGGTGTATGCCACTATTGATGATTTTGCCAAAAATTCTTCTGTGCCGGCAACGTACTGTATTATTGGTGTTGCTACCAAAGGAGGAGTGATACCGGATGCACTGCGCACATTACTTAAAGACGCACTGGTGCATGGATACAGCCTCGTAAATGGTTTGCATGAGTATATTTCTGATATACCGGAGTTGGCGGATTTTGCGCGTTCCCGCGGATTGGAAATCATTGACGTGCGCAAGCCGAAGAAATTTAAAGACTTGCATTTCTGGACAGGCAAGATAAAAAATGTGCATTGCCCGAAGATTGCCGTGTTAGGCACCGATTGTGCCCTGGGCAAACGCACCACCACACGATTTCTGGTGGAAGCGATGAAGAAAGCCGGCTATCGCGCAGAAATGATATATACCGGGCAGACAGGTTGGATGCAGGGAGCGAAATATGGTTTTGTGTTTGATAGCACACTCAATGACTTTATTTCTGGTGAAATGGAGCATGCCGTGGTGCAATGCTGGGAAGAAGCCAAGCCAGATATCATTTTTATTGAAGGGCAGTCGTCATTGCGAAATCCCAGCGGCCCTGCCGGGGCGGAGTGGATTGTTTCGGCAGACGCCAATGCGGTTGTGCTGCAACACGATCCTTCCCGCAAGCAGTATAAAGACATGGAATACTATCCGGCCTACATTCCGGAATTGAAAGATGAGATCGAACTAATCCGTATCTATGGCGCTCCTACGGTAGCAATTACAGTAAATACAGCAAAACTTACTGAACAGCAAGCCAGGGCATATGCTGCCGAAAAAGAAAAGGAATTGGGCATACCTGTAGTATTACCCTTGGAGGATGGTGTAGATCGCCTAATAGCAATTTTTAGAGACATGATTGAAAAATCAATCGCGCAGGTTTAATCACATACTCATGAGAATAAAAGATATTAAAGTCTGGTCTGCTGACCTTGGAAATACGAAGCCCTACACCATCGCATTCAAAACGGTGGATGAAGTGCTCAATGCATTTGTTGAAATTACACTGGATAATGGCGTTACCGGAATAGGAGCCGCCAATCCAAGCGAATATGTTACCGGAGAAAGTTTTGAATCGTGCCAGCAGGCACTGCAGGAAAAGAATATTCAGTTTTTAATCGGTCGTGATATTCGTGAGCTTAATCAACTTACCTACGAAGTATGGCAGAAGTTGCCACATAACCCGGCAGCAGGAGCAGCGCTCGATATCGCATTATATGATGCATTCACAAAATATCTTGGAGTGCCGTTGGTGAAATACCTGGGTCAGAAAATTCATTCCATGCCAACTTCGAATACCATCGGTATTAAGAATGTAGAGGAAACATTGAAAGAGGCAAAGGAATATGGCGAGCGCGGCTTTACAGTGCTCAAAGTAAAATTGGGTAAAGACCTGAATGAAGACATTGAACGTATGGTAAAACTTCGCGAGAAGTTTGGAAAGAAGTTTGTGATACGCATTGATGCTAATCAGGGATATAACCCGGCACAGACGATTGAATTTTATCAAAAGACAAAACATCTTGACATTGAATTGATTGAACAGCCGCTTCCGGCCAAACAGATTGCCTTGATGAAGCAATTGCCGGAAGAAGTAAGAAAAGTAATTGCCGCAGATGAATCGTTGTTATCTCCTAAAGATGCGGTTGAGTTAATTGATAGCCCGATAGCGTCAGGTATTTTTAATATTAAGTTGATGAAGTGCGGGGGTGTAAGCCAGGCAATGAAAATTGCAGACATCGCTCAGCCGAAAGGCATTGAATTGTTCTGGGGATGCAACGATGAAAGCATTGTGAGTATCACGGCAGCATTGCACGCAGCATTTGCATGCACTCATACACGTTACATCGATTTGGATGGAAGTCTCGACCTGGCTAAAGATGAAGTGCGAGGTGGATTTATTTTAAAAGACGGTGTAATGTATTGTTCTGATAAGCCTGGCCTTGGTGTAGAAAGAATTTAAAATATGAAACTGCAAGCAATACTCGTGTCCCTGACATTTTCTGTGAACTCTGTTTTTGGTCAACATGAGCACCATACTATGGCGCCTGAAAA
>JALOMN010000066.1 GCA_025455445.1 Cyclobacteriaceae bacterium | reverse complement strand
TCTTCTATTTAAGCAGCTTCTTACTTTATTTTCTTAACAAACAGTGAATTTCCTTTTCCCAACAGAATATTCACCATTACCTCGCAGGTATAAATACCATTAGTATGAAAACGATTTTTAGTTTTTTATGTCTATTGTTAATTGGAATGACAGCTTTCAGTCAGCAAATCCAATCTCCCGATAAAAAGCTGACGTTACAGTTTCGATTATCAGATAAGGGAGAGCCGGTTTACCAGCTCTTCATCCGTGATAAAAAAGTAATCGAGCCAAGTTTGCTCGGGTTAGAGATAAAAGATCAGAATTCATTAACCGAAGGATTTTCCATTACACGCGTTGACACTACAACGGTAAATGAAAAATGGAATCCTGTGTGGGGCGAGGTGAAAGAGATTCAAAATAATTATCGGGAGCTTACCGCTACTTTGCGGCAATCCAATACGGGTAGGGTCATGGTTATCCGGTTTCGGTTATTTGATGATGGTCTTGGTTTTCGATATGAATTTCCCGCTCAATCAACATTAACCTACTTTACTGTAACTGGTGAGCGCACACAGTATAATATGACGGGAAATCATAAGTCCTTCTGGATTCCTGGTGATTATGATACCAATGAATATCCTTACACTACTTCTTTATTGAATGAAGTGGATGCTGTAAACACTTCAAAGAAATATACTGAGATTGGTACGCGCTCTCCTATTGATAAGAATGTTGTTCAAACTCCATTCATGATGAACACCGCGGATGGTTTATATATCAATATTCACGAGGCGGCATTGCTCAATTATCCGGCAATGTATCTAAGGGTGAATCAGGAAAATTTTTCACTTACTACCGAATTGGCACCCGATGCATTTGGAAATAAGGCATATCTGCAAACACCCTGTCATACTCCGTGGCGCACCTTGCTGGCAAGTTACAAAGCTGGTGATTTATTAATGTCCAAAACTATTTTGAACCTGAATGAACCTTCGGTTATTAAGGAAACGAGTTGGATCAAGCCACAGAAGTTTGTTGGCATCTGGTGGGGCATGCATATGGGCACGGCTACCTGGAATTATGCAGATGCCACTAATATTATTTTAAAGAATACAGACTGGAATAAACTCACACCCAATGGCAGGCATGGTGCTACCACACAACATACAAAACGATATATTGATTTTGCGGCCACCCACGGATTAGATGGTGTATTGGTGGAAGGCTGGAATGTGGGCTGGGAAGACTGGGCAGGAAATTGGAAAGAAGAAGTGTTTGATTTTACTACACCTTATCCTGATTTTGATGTGAATGAGTTGCAAAGATATGCAAGGGAAAAGGGAGTGAAACTCATCATGCACCATGAAACATCCAGTTCGGTTACAAATTATGAGCGAAGAATTGACCAGGCAATCCGGTTTATGAAAGACCACGGTTATGATGCTGTGAAAACCGGTTATGTCGGCCGAATTATTCCGCGTGGCGAATTTCATGATGGCCAATGGATGGTGAATCATTACACACGCGTAGCAGAAAAGCTTGCCGTAAACAAAATTATGCTGGATGCTCACGAGCAAGTAAGACCTACCGGCTTGCATCGAACCTATCCAAACTGGATGGCAAGTGAAGCTGCCCGAGGTAACGAATTCAATGCCTGGAGCAGTGGTAATCCACCTGAGCATGAAACTATTTTGCCTTTTACGAGATTGATGGGTGGCCCGATGGATTATACACCGGGTATATTTCAAATCAAACTTGATTATTACAACACCGGAAACAAATACCAGGTGCACACCACGCTGGCCAAACAATTGGCATTGTATGTAACTATGTATAGCCCGCTTCAAATGGCTGCCGATTTGCCGGAGAATTATGAAAAGCATCTGGATGCATTTCAATTCATTAAAGAAGTTCCGGTAGATTGGGACGACACCAATGTATTGTTGGCAGAACCTGGCGATTATATTGTAACGGCACGAAAACAGAAAGGAGCAGACGCCTGGTATGTAGGAGCTATTACCGATGAAAATAAGCGTGATGTGCAAGTAAGCTTTAGTTTTCTTGAACCCGGAAAAACCTATGCGGTAACACTCTATGCTGATGCGCTGGATGCACATTGGGAAAGCAATCCCATGGCTTATTCAATACAACGGTTTACAGTCAACAGTAAATCAATCGTTAGACTTAAACTTGCAGCAGGTGGTGGTGCCGCACTTACACTAAAACCCGCTACACAGGAAGAAAGTAAAAAGTTAAAACGATATAAGTAGTTGTTTACACACTTACAATACAGTTGCATTCTGAAGATTAAATATTCAACATGTGTTTTGTATAATAAATACTTAGTTCAGATATTTTAAAGTAAATTGATTAATTAAAAGTTGAGAGTTATGAAATATTCAGGTATAATAATGGTGCTCTTTTTTATTGGTATTGCAGTAGGATGTGGTTCAGATGATGCAGAAGTAAAACTGCAACCCGCCAATTTGACTATCAGTAAAGTGGTAAGCACCGATGGCTCCGGGGTAGTTACTTTCGAAGCTACTGCCGAAAACGCAAACCGTTACCTGTTTATTTTTGGAGATGGCACAAACCAGGAGTCTGCTGACGGAAAAATTTCCCATACTTATCGTGTTTCTGATAATTACTTTGTACAGGTAATTGCCTATTCCAAAGATAATCTTTCGGCAGATAAACAAATAGAAGTACAGGTGAGTGTGCAAATAGATGCCACCGGATATTTCACTCCCCCCACTTATCCGGGTCTGTCTCTTGTTTGGCAAGATGAGTTTAATGGAACATCATTGAATACAACCAATTGGACTCATGAAATTGGAGGAAGTGGTTGGGGCAATAATGAGTTACAATATTATCAGGAAAATAATACGTTGGTAGAAAACGGTATGCTTATCATCCGGGCAAAAAAGGAAAATGTGGGCGGCAGAAATTACACTTCCTCACGCATTATCACGTTGGGAAAATATTCTTTTAAATATGGCAGAGTTGATATTCGCGCGAAATTGCCGAAAGGTCAGGGCATATGGCCCGCGTTGTGGATGTTAGGTGCAAATATCAGCACAGTAGGATGGCCCAAGTGCGGTGAAATTGATATCATGGAAATGATAGGAGGCACGGGTAATGATAACAAAGTTCATGGCACAGTACATTGGGATAATGGCGGCAGTCATGCCCAATATGGTGGCAGTACTTCATTAACGGGTGGAAAAATATTTGCGGATGAGTTTCATGTATTTTCTATTGTGTGGGATGGATCTTTTATAAAGTGGTACCTCGATGACGTACAGTTTCATGTGATTGATATCACCCCCGATGGGTTAAGTGAATTACGTCAGGATCAATTCTTTATTTTCAATGTTGCGGTAGGTGGAAATTGGCCGGGTAGTCCGGATGCATCAACTACATTTCCGCAATTTATGGCGGTGGATTATATTCGGGTGTTTCAATAGATTGATTGCACTCTTTTCAACAAAACTGCAGTTACCGTTTGCTCTTTAATCACCTGGAAAGCGAAGTACTACTTCAGCAAATAATTATTTAAGTAAGTTAGAATAGAGGCTATTGATTAATGCTCTTGTTACATCAGGAATGTAATTGGTATAGGTTGTATTTGATCCATTGGTGATTACTACAATGCCGAATTTTTCTTTAGGATGGAAAAACATGGCGCTGTATAGCCCGTAAGCCGAACCGGTATGGCCTGTCATAATTTTTTCGGGAATTAAATCGTTGATATTCGTAATGGCTAATCCATATCCTTCTTCATCAGATAATGGAGTTTGCATAATGGCCGAACTCTTTTTGGAAATGATCTTCACACCGTTATAAGTACCACCATTCATGTGCATCGTCATGTATTTAGCTAAATCAGTAGCTGAAATTTTCATTCCACCGGTAGGAGAAAAGATGGGCGTAGTATATCCCATCTCATAATTTTTAATTTCATCTCTGCGTGGTGCATACGCAGCAGGCGAGGCAATAAATTTTCTGGAGGCTGAATCGAATGCATAAAGTGTGGCAAAGCGACTGTTATCTAATGAGTCCACACAATAACCTCCATAGAGTTTGAGTGGATTTAATATGTGACGCTTCACATAGACATCAAATCGTTCTCCGGAGAATTTTTCAATCACTGCGCCTGTCATATTGTAATTCAGATTACAATATTGATATCCTTTACCGGGTTCATAATCATTATAACATTTTGCCCATTCTTTGTTTTTATCGGGGTTGATTGTATCCAGCGTAAAATATCCCTGGCTATCATTGATGCTGGAAGTATGTGACAACACCATTCTAAGTGTAATCACCTTATCCGGATATTTTGGATTGCGTATTTTAAAACCAATCAGTTTACTGAAGTCATCATCGAGAGATAACTTCTTTGCTTCCACCAACTGCATGATAGCTGTTGCTGAGAATGACTTTGAAATAGACGCTATCCGGAAAATATTTTGATCAGAGAGTGGGGTATTGCTTTCTATATCTTTTAATCCAAATGAATTAGTGTAGACGATTTCATTATTCTTTACCACTGCTACGGAAAGGCCCACCACACTAAATTTTTTCATGATTGTCTGCAAGTCTTGTTCTGCCTTTTCAAACTGTGCGTGACTTTTAGCGATTACAAGAATCGATAGAAGTATTGCCAGCCAACTCTTATGTTTTAGCGTATTCAATCTTCTTAATAAATTTTCCATCTATTCTACTTGTCAAGGTTTACGCGATCACAAACTTTTAACGGATACACATCCGCACAGACGAAACAAAAATTAGTTAGCCAATTTTGTGATTGTTTCCATTTTCGCTTTTAAGCGAGCGATGGTATCAAGGTATTTCTGCTCCCATATTTTTAAGTTGGCAGTAGATTTATTGGCCGCTTCAAATTGAAATGCAGGTAACATCCACGATGCATAACCGCTGTAAGGATCGGGTGAGGCATACAACGAACGATACCAATTTCCGTAAGGCATGCCTTGCTTGTCTATCCACTGGCGTTCTAATAAAAGCAATTCCTGATTAATGGCTTTCTTATTAGCCTCATTGGCAGTCTTCAATGCAGCTTCACATTCTTCACCTGTTTTTTTCAACTCATCAGAAGCTTTGATTAAAGATTCAAAAGAATAGGGTGCAGATGACTTATCGTAAGCGCTGGTGAGTTTTTGCAGACCTTCAAAATGTGTGCGTAAGTCATTTCCATAACGACTTACATTATAGGGTAATACATCTGCATTGGCTAAACGCAGCGACATGATTCCGAATACGCGTTCCACCAATGGACCCATTTTAAATGTAGGATCTGCAAAGCGCTCGTAGAATGAGAAGCTATCATGGTTGGAGTGATAAATTGTCGGGCCACCAGTGCCACCGCTCCATGAAGGAATTCCCACGTGTGTGTAAAATGCAATGTGATCCGAGCCGCCACCTAAGTTGCCAAGTGGTGGTTCTTTCGCTGCACGTTTGCCAAGCCAGTGTTCATATACTGATTTGGATGAATCCGGATAGGGTACCACTTTCGTTGATTCAATGGCCAACCCTTTTAATGAAGGACTTGATGCCGCACCGAAATTTCTTCCGGATGCTGCACCATCTGCATTGAAGTATGCAACACCTTTTGCCTCGAGTTCATCGCGGAATTGCTCTACCCATTCGGTGCTGGCAATCACACCTTGCTCTTCAGCATCCCAGTGTGCAATCTTAATAGTGCGTTTTGGTTTATAGCCAGACTGAGCTAGTTTACCCAGCGATTCACTTAACGCCAGTAACATGGCGGTGCCGCTATTGGGGTCTGTTGCACCAAAGCCCCACGCATCATAATGTGCACCGGCAATGATCCATTCGTTGGGAAGTTCAGAGCCAACCAGTGTGCCTACTACATTATATACGCGTTGGATTTCTCTTTTCTGTTGCACGTTTACACGAACTTTTAATTCAGCACCACCTTCAATTCGGTACGTATAAGGCAGGCCGCCTTGCCAGCCTGCAGGCACGGGTTTCCCCTTCATGCGTGCAAAAATTTCTTTTGCAGCTCCATAGGGCAACGGCAATACGGGTATGTTATGCATGCCAGTTACTTCTTCTGGTTTCTTGCGGGTGATTTTTTTCTTGCTGTCCAGCGGCAATGCAGGTTCAAATGGCGTGAGTGGGTCGCCTGTCCAATCTAGTGTAAGTAATGAACCACGCTGAATGCCGCTTTCATCGTAATAAGGTCCTTCCGGATATACAAGACCTTTGGCATAACCACTGTCGCCCGGGTCTGTAAAGATGATCAAACCCGCAGCACCATAAGCTTCGGCATACTTGGCTTTATAGCCGCGAAAATTTCCACCATAACGCGCAACTACAATTTTTCCTTTTACGGAAATACCTAATGCAGCAAGTTTTTCAAAATCTTCCTTACGGCCATAATTCGCATATACCACTTCGGCTGTTACATCGCCTGATCCGGTGTATGCATTATAGCCCATATGCAAATTAGGATCAGATGAAAACGGATCTTCTTTATGGATATACTCTTTGTTATTGAGTGGAATGCGAACAGGCTCAACAATTTCAGCGTAGGCGGTGCCGGGCATCACAGGTAAATAAATATCATAAGGAAAAATTTCTACCTGCAACCCTGCTTTACGCATCACTTCGGCCATATAATCGCGCACACGCTCATTGGCTTTGGTTCCTGCTACGTGTGGTTCTTTGGTAAGCGTTTTCAAATGGTTTTTAAAGCGTTCGCTTTCCTGCAAATTGAGGAAGGCAGCTTCTATCTGGCTTTGTTTTTCGCTGTTGTTTCCGAGAAAACCAGTAAGGGTTTGGGCGGTAGCAAAATGTGTGATAAGAATCAGAATGGCTAATCCGTATTTCATATTGTAGTAAGGTAATTTTTTTTGAAGAAAGTAAAAGTTTAGCAAAGCCTTCAATGAAATTTGTTAAACGGTGCCAAACGTTATTGGATATTCTTACGCGATGCCCACAAATAAAGGAGATAACCTGGTATCAAGGTAGCAACTGCATAGATAATAATCTTGCTATCCTCCACAGCAACATAATAAATCATCCAACATGTGCAGAGTATAAAAATCAACGGAGGCAATGGGAATAGCGGTACTTTAAAATTAGTGTCGTTTTTATATTTCCTGCGTAATACAAAAACTCCAATCACTGCCAACATAGAAAAGAAAGAAAGACTTACGGAAATGTATTGTATGATTTCTTTGAATGAACTTACCAATACCAGAAAGATTGACCATGCTGCTTGTGCGAGTATGGCAATGTATGGCATATCATATCGGTTGTGCTTAGAGAATGATTTCAATAAAGAGTAATCTTCACCCATCGCTTCAATTACGCGTGGCCCTGCAATGGTCATTGCGCTAAGCGTAGAGAGCAATGCAAAACTGAATACACCCGAAAATATTTTTCCGGCTGTATTACCAAAAAGCTTGTAAGCCACCACATTGCCGATGTCGTTCTGGCCTTGCAGTTCATCAAAGG
>JALOMN010000444.1 GCA_025455445.1 Cyclobacteriaceae bacterium | reverse complement strand
AAATATTCGCAACACCAATACGATTAACAAGGTGATGAAGAACGGAAGATTGTATGAAGGCAACTCACTGGATGAAATTTATCCAAATGTAAAGAAGGCTCCATCTTTCGGCAACGAGCAGGAAGCACCTACCGCTTCACTGCCTGGATTGAAATAAAAGAATAGTTTACAGGTTGAAGTCCCCGCTGCAAATTTTTGTGGCGGGGATTTTTTATTCCGGATAGTTCGAGTATACTTAATTTGTACTTTCGCGATTCGCAATGGAATTAAGACTTAACACCAGTTACAAACAGATCCTTTTCATGGCCATGCCCATTTCATTGGCCATGCTGGTGCCGCAGATCAATTTCATGACCAACAATATATTTCTGGGCATGATGGGTGAGCAGGAGTTGGCGAGTGCCGGCATCACCGGTGTGTACTATCTGATCTTTGCGGTGGTGGGCAATGGATTGAACAGTGGCTTGCAGGCATTGATTGCACGAAGGGCCGGACAAAATCTTCCAAAGGAAATAGGCCGCTTGTTTTTTCATGGGGTGTGGGTGGCGTTGGGTTTTGCAATGCTGGGAATTGTGATCACCTACTTATTCGCACCGATGATCATGCATGCCACGGTGCACGATGCCCGCATTGCAGAAGAAGTCACAGAGTTTCTGCTTATCCGCATCTGGGGTTTGCCTTTTCTTTATTTATATGTGATGCGCAATGCGTTGCTGGTAGGCACCAATCAAACAAAGTTTCTGGTGTGGGGCACGCTTACAGAAGCACTTGTGAATATCTTTCTGGATTATGCGCTCATCTTTGGTCACTTCGGTTTCCCTGAATTAGGTTTTAATGGTGCGGCCTATGCATCCATCATCGCGGAAGCATCAGGTTTATTGGTTATCTATCTGGTGATTCATCTCAAAGGCATGCACAAATCGTTTGCTTTTTTTGAACAGGTAAAAATGGATGTTTCCATTATCAAGTTAATACTTACTATCTCTGCTCCGCTCATTTTACAATTTGCAATCAGCATTGCCAGTTGGGAGTACTTTTATATTCTGGTAGAACACCATGGTGCCCGGGCACTCGCTATCTCCAACACCATGCGCAATATTTTCGGATTGTTTGGAATATTCTGCTGGGCATTTGCTTCCACCACCAACACGATGGTGAGTAACATTATTGGCCAGGGAAAAACCGAAGAGGTGATGCCATTGATCAGGCGTGTGGTTAGAATGAGTTTAGGAATTTCCTTTTTTATTTTCATCATCCTGAATCTGGTGCCGGAATTCTTCTTGTCGTTCTACAGCCAGGGTGACGAGTTTATTGCCGAGGCAATCCCGATTGTGAGAATAGTTTCCATTGCATTACTGATGATGTCGTTTGGTACGATTTGGTTGAATGCCGTCACAGGCACTGGCAACTCGCGCGTGAACCTGCTGATTGAATTGGTTACCATAGTGATCTACGTTGCCTATGTATATTTTGTACTGGAGTATTGGAACCTGTCCGTAGCCTGGGGTTGGGGCAGTGAGTGGGTATATTGGATCAGTATGTTTTCGATGGCATACTTTTATATGAAGTCGGGCAGGTGGAAGGGGAAAGTGATTTAGTGTTTTTTCGCTGACCGAATTTGCAGACCTGATTATCTCGATGTGATTTTACTCTGGAATCGTTATCAGATTTTTCTGAACTTCTATGAGATTTTAGAATATCACTCCTTCGGAGTTTGTTTATTACTATTATTTCGAATGCTATAATAATAACAGCCCTTCGGGCTTGTTTAGAAAACTTGAATTGATCAAAGTCTTCTTTCATGTGTCAAAATACAATTTGGGATTTTAACCTTATGATTCTTTTACTTTTAAAATCCCGAAGGGATGGAATTATTGTAGGAAAATAGCCTTGCCTTTCAGCTAACCCTGAAAGGGTGATATAATACCACTCCGATAAGAGTTCAGAAATTCTCTGATTATTAAATACCCTGCCTTTGTCGGAGTTCTTCTCCGACAAATCATTTTTTGATTAATTGTTGCAGGTTAAGAACACCTGCAACGGCAAGCGAATCACCCTGGTGGATAAGGGATGGATTTTACTGAAGTAATCTGCCTAAAGATTAACCGTTACTGTTTCACCGGCTATTACCTGCGCTCCTTTGCGCACGAAAAAGTTTTCATGAAACACTATGATATAATTGCCGGGAAGCACATTGGAGAACGTGGCTTTGCCGGCACTGTTGAAACTCTGAATGTAAAGCGCATCTGAAGTATTTACGCTATTAATTGTAACGGATGCGGGATCATATAAGCCGACCACGGCATTGGGTGCACCCGGAAGAATTACAACCAATGTGCCGGTAGTAGCCGGATCATCTTCACATGAAAGGGTAAATAATCCGAGAGTGAGGATGAAGAGTAGGGCAATTTTTTTCATAAATGAAACATAGTTTAAAAGTATACCACTCCCAATAACGGTGATTTGTATAGCAAGGTTATATAACAAAAAAGCCCCATGACGGGGCTTTTGCTTATTTAAAATTCTATTGATTACTTATTGAAAGCATCCTGCACACTTGGCGCATTTTCTGATCCGGCTGCAGCTTCAAAACCTTTCTTCACGCTGAAGTCTTCACCGCCACCAAAGAAATTCAAGGCCATTCTCTTGAAGAA
>JALOMN010000443.1 GCA_025455445.1 Cyclobacteriaceae bacterium | reverse complement strand
CGCATTGCCGCCTGCTACCGGAATGCTGTAAAACTTTCCGCCATACGAAGCGAGTACATTTTTGCTGTCGGGTGTGAATGACATAGCAGGCAATACACCCAGCGGTGCGATTGACTCCTGTTCATCGTGCTGCACGGGATAGGCCAGCCATTTTTCATCACCGGTTTTTAAATCGCGAAGAATTAGACCAGTCTGATCATTATAGCGTGAACCATACACCAGCCACTTGCCATCGGGTGATAAGGTAGGTGTGAATGCAGATCCATAACGAGAAGTCTGTGTTTCTGTCTCTCCGGTTTCGCGATCGTAAATTCCTAATTGATATTGCGGAAGCTGCGCATTGTAATTCCATGCAGATGTGCGCTGTGCATACCAGATGTAACGACCGTCATTGCCAAAGGCAGGCTCCACAGTTTTCAAATTTTCAGGTGCGCTGATGAGCTGTGCGCCTGAACCACCATCTTTATGAAACATCCACAATTTTAAATTGCGTGTGCCGCGCGAGCCGATGATATAATTGCCATCGGGGGTCCACTCTGCGGCCTGGTAATTTTCATTATTACCTTTTGTTACCTGCAACGAATCTTTCTTATCGAGTGTAAACCACCAGATATTCTGACCGCCACTTCGATCCGACACAAATAAAAGTCTGGTTCCATCCGGGCTGAATTTCGGATGTGAGTCGAAGGCCATGCCACTGGTGAATTGTTTGGCTTTGCCACCCGTAATGGGCATGGTAAAAATGTCACCTAAAAAATCGAAGGCGATGGTTTTTCCATCCGGACTTATATCCAATGACATCCACGTACCTTCATTGGTTTTGATGGGCACCCGTCTGGCCACTTCCAGCGGAAGATCTTTTTTCTTCTTAGGCGCGGCCTTTTTAACGGTATCTGCTTTTTCTTCTTTTTTCGGTTCCTGGGCTGCTGCCTGCATACTGCTTAGCAACACCATCGCACCGATAGCGAGGTATAATTTCTTCATAAGACACAATTTGGTTGATACGAATAAACAGGATTTATCGCAACGTTCTAAATAAGGTTGCGGGAATTTTATGGGAGGCAATAGACGAGGGCAGATGCCGGATTGCAGATTCCGCGAATTAAGAGTAGACGATTAAATACTATAATGTATCGAGGTTAAAGAGAAGCTAAGCCATTCTCTTACGAACAATTTTTCTATCAATCCATTGCAAAAATAAAATGAAAGCAACACCAAAAGCAACCAATCCCGGGTAACCGGAAAAGAAAGTAAACACACCTGCCGACCAATTAGCTTGTGTGAGTGCAAGTGCCACAATCATGGCAATCAACGAAAGGAATATGCCTGCACCCATCCACCAATAGTCGCGCTTGTCTTCACGCTTTTCGATAAGTGCAATGAGACGATCGGCAAATGGAAGTGACACGTGAAAGTCAGGCTCTTTTTTAAGTGCATCAAACACACGCTTATAGGCGCGTGCGTCTTCGCTCGCATCCGCATTGAGTCCACGCTCTAGTTGATTTTGTAATTCCTCGTCCTGCTTGTTCATATCACTTCTTCTTTACCAAGATACTGCTTTACTTTTTCTTTCAATAACTGCCGTGCCCGAAACAGATAATTTTTCACGGTGCCTTCCGGCAAGCCCGTCACCTCCACAATTTCCGGATAACTCATCTCCTGCACATGATAGAGGGTGAGTATCGCGCGATACTGATGCGGAAGCTTTTCGATCAACTTCATCACCATTTCATCCAACTGCTGATCGGCCATATTCTCCTCCACGTTTTCCATCGAAATGAATTGTTCTTTTTCATGTTCGGGGTCGGGCAGCTCGCGAATTTCAATCCTGCGCTTTCGCAGATGGTTGATTGCGTGCCGATAGGCAATGGTGGCTATCCACGTGCTCAACTTCGATTGAAATGTAAACTCGCCCAGCTTCTCATACACTTTTAAGAACACATCCTGGCAAAGCTCTTCTCTGTCTTCATTCTGGTCGATGAGCCTGCCTATCATATGCCCCACCAGGCGTTCATGGCGTTTGATTAACACACGAAATGCCTGCCGGTCGCCAGACAAAACCTGCGTGACTAAAGCCCTATCATCCACCATTGTATTGTGAGACACATAAGCTAATACGAATGTTGCAGCGGGTTGTTTAAAATAAGTGTGTGCCGGGTGTCAACTTAAGTAGTTCAAAAAGGCAATATTTTAGCTTTATTTCATCTTTTCATACTCAGGTTAATATTTCTGATAGAATATTACTTCCCCAGCATTAGCATTGGAAAAAGCCGTTTGATGTCTTCGTCATTAGGTTGCACCCCGTACTCGCAAATCTCAAACGCCTCGGCATGTTTTGCTTTGGCCGCTCTTTCTGCACCGTACCATTTCCCGAGCGACTTCACCACCTCTGGTTTGAGCGGATATGTCTGACGTTTGGTTAACCACGGAATCCATTCTGACTTAGAGGAAGGCACTTCATTGGCATAGCCGCCAATCCAGGGCAGCCATTCAAAATATTGCGACTCATGTGCGGCAAGTGCATAAATTTTTTTATCGAATACGGCAGTGATGTCAACAGCCACATCGGGGCGAAACGGATTCGGTCTCTGAAAGCCATCCTGAAAATAAAGGAACACCGGATTTTTTTTCAGAGGCGCAGTATCGGGTGCCACATTAGGTACCGAAACCATGTAGGCAGCATCCTGCACAAGCACACCGGTATAACGATGATCAGGGTGATAGTCATTAGGGCGGGGAGCAATTACGACATCGGCATTCCACTCCCGAATTTTTCGTATGATTTGTAAACGCACATCCAGGCTGGGCACCAATTCACCATCGTGATTGTCGAGCACATCATACTCCACTCCAAAACGTTTTCCTGCCTCTTTCGCTTCCGCGATTCTGCGTTTGGCAAGTGCACCGCCACCCATAGTTTGGTGGCCGGCATCGCCATTGGTAACGGAAACAAATTTTACCGCATAGCCCATGGAGGCAAACAATATGGCTGTACCGCCACCGTCTCCATCGCAATCATCGGGGTGTGCTCCTATCATGATGATGCGTATGGCATCTGGTTTATTTTGTGCTGTGGCCATAGAGATGTATATTAAAGTGAGCAAAGTGAGAATGAGTTTTTTCATAGTATGATGAGAATGATTGTATTTTCAAATTATAACCTTTTTTAGTGAAAGACTAACATAAATTACATGCACATGCATTGCAGAAAATTCATCATACTGCTTATTATATTGTTACCCATACTAACCATGGCACAGAAAAATTCTACTGTTACCGGAAAAAAGGCAATTCTTAAAATTACACATACGGCAGATTTTGAAATCAGCGGTGAGGGCGCTGCGAAAAGCTGGGATGCTGCACCATGGGTAGTGTTACCGCAGCGAAATGGGTCAGAAGTAAATTATAAAACCAATGCAAAGCTGCTCTACTCCGACAAAGGCATTTATGCTCTTTTTGAGTGTGAAGACACTAACATTACAGCTACACTGACAAAAGACAATGACGATTTATACAACGAAGATGTAGTGGAGATTTTTTTCTGGACGGACGAAAAGTATCCGCTTTATTTTGAGTACGAAATTTCTCCATTGAATTATGAGCTGGTGTTGATGGTGCCCAACATGAATGGAAAATTTCTGGGCTGGATTCCCTGGCATTATGAAGGTGAACGTAAAGTGCGCCATGCTACAAAAATTCTGAAAGAAGGTGATAAGGTTAGCGGATGGATGGCTGAGTTCTTTATTCCGTTTGATTTACTGAAACCATTAAACAATGTGCCTCCGCAAAAAGGCACTCAATGGCGAATGAATATGTATCGCATCGATTATGATAAAGGCACTTCCTCGTGGTCGTGGCAACCTACGCGGGTTAACTTTCATGACATTGAAAGTTTTGGTACGCTGTTGTTTGATTGAGTTTGATGCAAAACTCCAGCACTTCCTATTTGTCGGGCATCAGGAAAAATAAAATCAGGTAGAGCAGAAATCCGGCTCCAAAAAATATAAAAGCTATCACAAAAAGAATTCGCATTACAGTGGGGTCCATATCAAAGTAGTTGGCCAGGCCACTGCATACTCCAAATATTTTCTTTTCGCCTTTAACTAATCGCTTTGCCATAATTGTAATTCAATAAGTGAACTAAAATTAATCAACAATCTTCACTTTTCATCAAACAAAATTATCATATCACACCTTGCGCTTGCATGGCCTTGGCCACTTTCAGGAATCCGGCAATGTTTGCGCCTGCCAGGTAGTTGCCCGGTTTGCCATATTCCTTCGCTGCGGCAAGGCAGGTGTCATGAATGTTTTTCATAATACCTACCAACCTCTTATCCACTTCTTCACTCGTCCAATGCATGCCCATATAGTTTTGTGTCATTTCCAAACCACTGGTGGCTACTCCACCTGCATTAGAAGCTTTGCCCGGAGAATACAATACACCATTGTCAAGTAAGATATTGATTGCATCAATCGTGGTGGGCATGTTGGCACCTTCGCACACCATCTTCACTTTGTTGT
>JALOMN010000065.1 GCA_025455445.1 Cyclobacteriaceae bacterium | reverse complement strand
GCCAATATGGTGACGAAGGCCGAAAGTTTTATTTAGCAGATTCTTCCGCAGGGGCTTCAAATATTTCCGGAGCGTATTGCATCAGGATGGAATACCACTTTACCAGTTTCTTAATATCTGAAACGTATACACGATCCTGATCATATTCTGGCAATACCGATTTCAAAAAAGATTTTAATTCATCGTTATCCGAAGTGGCATCTACACCCAAATCATTATTAAATTCTTTACGGATTTTTTTGAGCACCTCAATGAGTGCAACCGTACCTTCCTGAGTAGTAGTATAGATAGATATTTCACTCAACAGCGACATGCGTTGTGATGCACCCGCTACAATTCTTGTTTTAGCTTCATCGAGCGATTCCAGCAACACTCCCGACTTTCCCGGTTTCAATACTTTAAATAGTCCACCCTTTCCGCTGATTGAGGCAATTTCTGTCAATTCCATATCATCTTTATTAGCGCGCAAAACTACTCCAACAAATTCAACTTCACAAAGCAGGCTGAGTATTAATGATGGTTCTGTGATATGGCTTTCTCAATAAATGCAAGTATTTCTTCCCGCCCTCTCATTTTTTCAGAAGAGGTAATAAAAATTGGTGGTAGTTCCTCCCAGTCTTTAAGTAATCTCATCTCAATATTTTTTTTTGACTTTCCCAATTCTGCCTGGGTGATTTTGTCACCTTTGGTAAGCACCAATGCAAGAGGTATCTGTTGTTTTCCCAACCAGTTGATAAATTCAATATCATTCTTCTGAGGTTCAATCCGGGAATCAATAAGTACAAATGTGCAAAATAGATTTTCGCGTTGGCGCAAGTAGGTTTCAATCATCTGCGACCAACTGGCTTTTTTGGTTTTGCTAACTGCCGCATAACCATAACCGGGTAAATCCACCAGGTACCAACTTGAATTGATAAGAAAATGGTTAATTGTCTGCGTCTTTCCGGGAGTGGAAGATGTTTTAGCCAGATTTTTGCGCTGGGTAACCATATTGATTAGTGATGATTTGCCCACATTGGATCGACCAATAAAAGCAAACTCAGGCATGTTGGGTGAAGGGCATTTAGTAACATCGGTATTGCTCACCAAAAATTCTGCAGCGGTAATTTCCATAAGGCTTTTTATAATAATATGCCGGTAAGTTACATAGAATGTAATTTTCGTGTAACTTTAGAAGGACTTTACTCTCTTTTTCAAGCGGTTATATTTAGTAACTTGCCCCGATACGATAAAGTGATTAACAATTTTGAATAACGCATTCATATCTATGCACCGTAGTGTTCGATATTTTATAATGCTGTGCTTGCTTATTGCATCGTGGCAATTTTCCTATTCGCAGTCGATGACTCAAAACAAGCAACAAGCTGTTGAATATTATGAACTTGCCAAAGACATGATTACCTCCACGCGCGCCATGGATGATGCTCGTGACCTGATGGTGATTGCAGCCAACACAGATACTACCAACCTGAAAGCTAATTTTGATGCGGGCTATATGCATATCACTACCATCAATAAGGAAGAGGCAGTGAAATATTTTATGCGTGTATACCGCCAAATGCCGGATTACCGTTTTGATTTGGAATATTGGATTGGCCGCAGTTATCAGTATGATTCGAAATTTGATAAGGCCATTGAGTTTTATGATCGTTATAAAGACAGACTGAATAAAACCAGTACCAGTTATGCCGGGTTAGAAAAGATATCGGCAAAGGAAGTGGATAGAAAAATAGAAGAGTCTAACAATGGCAAAGAATTAATAGCAAACCCCAAATCGTTTTCAATTATAAACTTAGGCAGCGAGGTTAATTCTGAATATGACGATTACGCACCGGTAGTAAGTGCAGATGAAAATCAAATGATTTTTACTACGCGTAGAAGAGATGGAAACACCTATGAAAATGTGTGGGATGATAACAAGCCGTATGAAGACATTTTCATAACTGAAAAAGTAAATGGTAAATGGACACCCGCTAAGAATATCGGTGCTCCTATAAACTCAAAGTATAATAACTCAAACCTTACCTTATCGCCCGATGGCAATACATTGTTTGTATACAAAGATGGCGTGGGCGATGGTGATATATTTTTTACGGAGCGCCAGCCCGATGGCACCTGGAATACACCTCAGCCACTTCCGGGTACCATTAATTCACCTTATCATGAATCATCCGTAACCATCACGAAAGATGGCAACACAATATACTTTGCCAGCGAGCGACCCGGAGGTCTGGGTAAGTCTGATATTTACTCTGCAACCAAAAACTCAAAAGGTGTGTGGAGTGTAATTAAAAATCTGGGACCATCCATCAATACAGAATATGATGAAGAAGCACCTTACATCGACTATGACGGAAAGACGTTATACTTCAGTTCGATGGGTCGCAAAGGAATGGGTGGACGAGATATTTTTAAAGCCACTTTAATTGATGCTGCAAAAAACGAGTGGTCTGAACCCGAAAATCTCGGTCATCCCATTAATACTCCTGATGATGATATTTTTATTACCGGTACATCAACTCCCAATCGCTTTTACTTTGCTTCAGAGCGGGCCGGAGGTTATGGCTATTCAGATATCTATCTGATTACCGACAAGCAAGAGGAACAACAGGAAAAGGTGGTGGTTGAAACTCCAAAAGTGAGTCTTCACAAACTTGAATTGCTGGTATTGGATGCTGACACGGAAGACCTGCTCAAGGCCACGGTAAGAATGAGAGGTATGGATAATAGCGCAGTGGCTGGTCGCAATAGCAGTGATGGATATTATGAGTTTATTGTAATGTCGCCCGTGCCAAAAGATTACCTGGTGTATGTGGAGATGGATGGCTACCTGTTCGAAAACATTACATTCACGCTTGGTGGTGTATTTGAAAAAGAGATGGTTGAGCAGCGAAAAATCTTGATGAAAAAGATAAATGTAGGTGCCGTTTCAGTATTAAGACATGTATTCTTTGATATTGACCAAGCCATTTTAAAACCGGAGTCGTTTGATGAATTAGACAAACTGATAAAGCTCTTACAACAAAACACAAAGGTTCGTATTGAAATTGGTGGTCACACCGATGATACGGGCACACATGAATACAACATGAGTCTTTCCAACCGCAGGGCAGAGGCTGTAAGGGCATACCTGATATCTAAAGGCCTGGACGCAAAGCGCGTAACTTCGGTGGGTTATGGTGAAACGCAACCCATTGTATCAAATGATGATGAAGAAAGTGGACGCGAAATAAATAGAAGAGTGGAATTTAAGGTAATTCAGAATTAACAAATTGTTTGCCTGCGATATCTAACTAAATTTGAGGTTTATTGTTTGAATAGAGATACATATAAACCACCTATACATTGACAGTAGTTCCATATAAAGAAGATCGCACAGGAAAGAAAGAGCAGGTTGCCCGCATGTTTGATTCCATTAGTGGAAAGTACGATTTTCTGAATCACTTTTTAAGTCTGGGAATTGACATTCGTTGGCGCAAGAAGGCAGTAAAGTTGCTGGCTGCTGACAAACCCAAACTGATACTTGACATCGCCACAGGCACCGGAGATTTTGCAATTGAAACACTTTCGCTTAAACCTGAAAAGGTAATTGGAGTAGATATCAGCGAAGGTATGTTAGAAGTGGGCAGAAAGAAAATGAAGGCGCGCGGATATGATGCGATTATAGAAATGCGAAGTGGTGATTCAGAAAATCTTCCATTTGAAGAAAATAAATTTGATGCTGTGATCGTTGCCTTTGGTGTGCGCAATTTCGAAAATCTTGAGAAGGGATTGACGGATATGCGCAGAGTGTTAAAGGAAGGTGGAAGAGTGGTTGTGCTTGAGTTTTCAAAACCCCGTTCTTTTCCTTTCAAACAATTATATAATTTTTACTTTAATTTTATCTTGCCGAAGGTAGGCAAAATGATCTCCAAAGATCCGGCTGCTTACACATACCTTCCGGAATCGGTGCAGGCTTTTCCGGATGGTGATGATTTTGTGAGCATAATGAATAAATTGGGTTATAAAAATACTTCATGCACACCATTAACATTTGGAATAAGCTCGTTGTATACCGCCACAAAATAATTCTTACAATTATTGTGTTGCTGGCCTGCAATATGGCACATGCACAGCTTTTTCGCTGGGTGTATCAGAATAATCCTAATTATGACACTCGCAAAGTAAGCTACGGTTTTATGATTGGCCTGCACACCTCGGCTTACCAGGTAAAATATTCCGATCAGTTTGTGACACCAAAATTTGATACGGTGCATTCGGTAATGGCTGAGTTTTCTCCCGGCTTCTCTCTTGGTTTTTTGGTAAATATGAGGGTGAATGAATTTGTGGATTTGCGTATTATGCCGAAGGCAGGTTTCTATACACACAAATTGCGCTATACTTATACAGATGAATCTACCGATGTGCAGTTTGTAGAGTCTACCCATGTGGAACTTCCCATTTTGTTAAAATATAAATCCATGCGAAGAGGAAATGTGCGCATGTATATGGTGGGCGGTGTGACTCCCGGCATCGAGCTTTCAGGTAAAAATGAGATTAAGTCCACTTCCGAGTTGAACATTCGAAGAACTAATCTGCAGGTTGAAGGCGGCCTCGGTTTCGATTTTTATTTTCCGTTGTTCAAGTTTTCACAAGAAATACGCTTTGCACGGGGTCTGGTGAATGTGCTGGGTGATGAATCAAACGCATATACTGACCCCATCAGCAGACTCAACACCAATACCATTGCGGTATATCTGATTTTTCAATAAGTACGTTTCGTAATTTTTGCGATAGCATTCAACTACAATCAGCATACCGCAAAACCTGCCAGACTTCCGATCATTAAATAATTCTTTGTGCAGCACACAAGCATGGTTTGCATCAGTTAACTTTACAACATACATCGTTTAAGAATAATAATATTCAGATTATGCTGCATACTCGTATTGCCTTAATTACCGGAGCAACTTCCGGAATCGGAGAAGCTACTGCCAGGTTACTCGCAAAAAATAATTTCAAACTTATTCTTTGTGGAAGAAGAGAAGAACGGTTGCAAAATCTGGCCACGGAGTTAACCTCGCATACATCTATACTCACCCGTGTATTTGATGTGAGAAATAAGGAAGCGGTGGTGGAGGCCATCACCACGTTACCTGCTGAGTGGAAAGATATTGATGTGTTGATTAACAATGCAGGCAATGCACATGGCCTTGATCCCATCCAAACGGGCAACGAAGATGACTGGGATGCCATGATTGATATTAACGTGAAGGGTTTATTATATGTGAGTAAAGCAGTCATGCCTGAGATGATAAGACGAACAACGGGTCATATTATTAATATTGGATCTATTGCCGGTAAAGAAGTATATGCCAATGGAAACGTGTATTGTGCCAGCAAATATGCGGTGGATGCGCTCACTAAAGGCATGCGTATCGACCTGAATGCTTATGGTATTAAAGTTACAGCAATACATCCTGGCCTGGTTGAAACTGAATTTTCGTTGGTTCGCTTTAAAGGCGATGCTGAGCGCGCAGCAAATGTGTATAAGGGATTGGAGCCTTTGAAAGGTCAAGATATAGCAGATTTGATACTATTTACTCTTACGCGACCTGCTCATGTGGTGATAGCAGATTTAGTTGTTTTGCCAACCGCACAGGCCAGCGCTACAATTGTAAAGCGGAACTGAGTTAATTACTCAGATAATTTGAATAATTGCTGTCTTCAAAGCCTGTCTAGTATAATCCTGCTTTCATTACAGTGTAATTTTTTTAAACTTTAATGAATGTTTTCAGCTGACAAATGTTATCTGATTAAGCATTACAGTTGCATTCATTATAAATCAAATTGATATCCTTATGAATAGGTTCATTGCCAGAAGTTGGTTTTTCGGAATGATAGGGATATTGACCATATTACTATCACACACAAGCGCAGCGCAAACATCAATTATTTCAGGAAAGGTGCGCGATGCAAATTCTAATGAGTTTCTGCCTTTCACCAATGTGTTTATCAATCAAACAACCATAGGTACATCCGCTGATAAAACCGGTAACTATGTGCTTGAAAATATACCGGGGGGATCTAATGAAATTATTTTTTCATTTGTGGGCTATAAATCATACCGACTAAGGGTTGATATAAAACCAGGTGAAACCAGGCAGCTCGACATTCGTCTTATTCCGGATGATGTCATGTTAGAAAATGTGGTTGTTACGGGCACCCGCGATAAGGTATGGCAGAAGCAATTGAAAAAATTTGAAACCGTATTTCTTGGCACAAACCGGTTTTCTTCTTCGTGTAAAATTGTCAATCCTGAGGTGCTGGAGTTTAATGAATCCGCAGAAAATGGTCGGGAGTTATTCACCGCAACTGCTTCCAGGCCGTTGCAAATTGAAAATGATGCGCTGGGTTATCGTATCGAATATCATTTAAAAAATCTGGCATCTACCTCAGAGGGTTATAATATTAATGGCGAAGTACGATTTGAAGAATTACAAACTACCGATGATAAAAAGATAAAAAGCTGGAATCAAAACAGAGTAGAGGCTTATCAGGGTTCCATCCGGCATTTAGTTAAGTCAATTATTGAAGGCCGCACAAAAGAAGAGGGGTTCAATATTTACACCGATAAAAAAGGATTTGAAAATGCGACACAGCGCACCGGCACATTTGGTGCGCAACTTGAAAAAACAGTGGAGCCTTTTTCATTTGCTGATAAAGTGACTTCCTCCAAGGATAACCAGGAATATATAATTCAGTTAAAACAAAGGCTGGAGGTACACTTTACAAAAGCAAATACACCCGTAAAAGTATATAGCGACATCAACTTTCCGGTTTCGTGGTTGCAGGTAAGTGGGGGAATTCTGCGGGTTAATTCCCAAGGAGTGATGTTGAATCCTTCTAATTTAATTGTATCCGGCTCCATGTTCCAGGCACGTGTAGCTGATTTACTTCCTTATAATTATGCGCCCGGTCAATTAACGGTGGTAAATCAAAATGAAAATAATTCTCCGCTTGCATTGAAGTTATTCCGCATGCAGGAGAAAGTCTATATTCAAACTGATAAACCTTATTACTATCCGGGTGAAAGAATTTGGTTGAAAGCATATATGAATTATCGCACTCTTGATTTAATCGATTCATTAAGCAGTGTGTTGTATGTAGAGTTAATCTCATCGGATAAAAAAATACTTCAGACCAAAAAAGTTTTTATTGATGGAGGTTCTGGTGAAGGTTCTATCAACCTGCCGGATAAATTAAACCCGGGAAATTACATACTCAGGGCTTACACAAACTGGATGTTGAATTACCCATCAGAAGAACTATTTACAAGTGTTATTCCTGTGTTAGATGAGTATGATCGTCCTGATGTAACACCTTTTTCTGAAGTCATTCCGGAATCTTCCGTAAGTATAAAGTTGCTTGCCGGTAATGAATTTTATAAGGCGCGGAGTAAAATAGATCTTGGCCTTGAGCTCAGAGATCGCTCAGGCAATCCGGTGTATGCAGAACTATCAGTAGCGATAACCGATGTGAGTCAGGTGATTGAAGTACCGCAGGAAAAT
>JALOMN010000064.1 GCA_025455445.1 Cyclobacteriaceae bacterium | reverse complement strand
TCGAGTTCAGCATTTACTTCGTTAAGCCTTTGCATAGTGGAGGCCAGGTCTTCTTCGGTGGTAGCGAGTTGCTGTTTTACTTCTACTTTGTCTTTATAATCAAGAAAGATTTTCACGCTCTGCACCAACACAATAACAGAAAGCAAGGCAATTATAATTGCAGATTTATTGCTGGATTTTTGAGGTACTGGTTTATTTGGAATTGGATTCGTCTGACTCATATCGTTTATTAATAATTAGTACAAAAGTAGCTTTAAATAGCTGTTTTTTCAATTCAGATTTAGACTGACCATGTATAATGCTGGTGATTCAGTGCGGGGTCAAAAAACAAGATTCCCATTTTGAATAAATCCACACTTCCATACACTAATTTATGTTCGCGAAGTGCATTCCATGCTTGTGTCATTTCTTGAGAGTGATAAATATCATCCATCACAATAATACCCTGCGGGGCCATCCGCTTCATCAATAAATTGAAATATCGCAGGGTCGGTTCATACCGATGGTTTGCATCCATAAATACAAAATCTATTTTCTCTGACAGTTGAAGAAAATCAGGTAGTGTATGATCGATATTGCCCTCTATCAGTTTTATGTTTGTTTTTTCAAATGCTTCGAAATGTGTTAAAGCAATGTTCACCATTGTGCTGTTCCCTTCAAATGTGGTAATACGCGCATCTTCCGGAAGGGAAAGATAAAGCGTTGTTAAACCCATGGAGGTGCCAAGCTCTACAATTTGTTTTGAATGCTGATATGAAACTATCCGTGATAGCAGCCGGCAATAGTTAGATGGGCTTAAGCTGGTTGCTGCTATTTGTGCGATCGTTCTATGTTCGTTTTTAAAGTGTGATGAGTGAGCACCCAGATCAGTAATTTTAAGTAGCGTGTGATTGACCAGTAATTTTTTACGTAATTCTTCAATTTCCTTGTAGCGGCTATCTTCAGCATTCTCTTTCTTAATTACTTCGCAGTAAAAGTCAAAAAAGAAAGGCGAGTGAATCGAATGCGCATCTACGGTATCCAGCCAATGATTCACAAAAGACTTAATTTGATGTAAAGAAGAATTGCTCATCACCCTGCAAGTTCAATAAGTAATCATTGCTAACGGAAGGCAATTCTATGCAAAGTATAATAGTTGGATAGAAAGCGTTAGAATTAGTTAAGGCGCAACGGAGCTGTCATGGTAAATTCAGGCACTACTACTTCAAACTTCACACCATCTACGATGCGTTCAATCTGGTAGGTTCCTACCATTTTTCCTATACCTGATTTTAAATTGCAGCCTGAAACATACTGGTGCACCTGACCGGGTTCAAGCACAGGCTGCTGACCCACTACACCTTCGCCTTCTACTTCACGCATCGTATATCCGGCATCATGAATATGCCAGTGCCTGCGTAATAGTTGAATGGTAAACTCGCTTTGATTTTCGATGGTGATGCGGTAGGTAAAAACATAATGATACTGACTGGGGCTTGAGTAGCTGGGTTGATACTCAGTTTCCACGCTTACTTTAATACCTTGTGTTATTTCCGCGATCATGCGTTCAAAAATATCAATTTTTTCTATTTTTCAACCTGCTTCGCAGATTCATTCAAAGAAAATATAATAAATGAACGGAGACGTTAAAATTGCCCCTTCCTGGAAGGAAATGCTAAAACCGGAATTCGAAAAGCCTTATTTTAAAAGCCTCATTGAGTTCGTGAAGTCCGAATATAAGGCCCAAACGGTATATCCACCGGGCAAGGAAATATTCAAAGCGTTTGATTGTGCAGACTTTGAGCAGGTAAAAGTGGTAATCATTGGACAAGATCCTTATCATGGGCCTGGCCAGGCAAACGGTCTTTGCTTTTCTGTGAGAGAAGATGTGACCATGCCACCCTCACTTAAAAATATCTTTAAGGAAATACATAATGATTTAGGTAAACCAATCCCCAAAAATGGAGACCTGGAACGATGGGCCAAACAGGGTGTATTGTTACTCAATGCCACGCTAACTGTGCGAGCATCTGCACCAGGCTCTCATCAAAAGAAGGGATGGGAAGATTTTACAGATGCAGTGATAAGACTCATTTCTGAAAAACGAAAGAATATCGTATTCCTTTTGTGGGGTGCCTATGCCCAGAAAAAAGGTGATTTGATTGACAGAAATAAGCACCTTGTATTGATGTCTGCGCATCCTTCACCATTCTCAGCCGACAGAGGTTTTTTCGGATGCCGGCACTTCAGCAAAACCAATGAGTATTTAAAGAGCAAAGGGCAAAAAGAAATCGATTGGTAATAACTGAAGTATAAAATTACTTCAGTTAACAATTGACTAAACGAATTCCTTAATTTTTATCCTGATTCAGCAGATTAATCAACCGATTTCAAGAATCGCTTCCATCTAATCTTATTGAAGAAGCTGGCGTATTTATCAATTGAAAGCCATATAAAGAATCCTTTTCCTACGATATGATCTTCAGGCACAAATCCCCAATAGCGCGAGTCGAGTGAGTTATGACGATTGTCGCCCATCATGAAATAGTAATTCTGTTTGAAGGTATATTCTTTCAATTCTTTTCCATCGATAACTAATCTACCACTATCGATTTTCACATCGTTATTGAAATCATAGTTACGAATTACGCTGCTATAGATGGTCATTGTGGAATCGTTCACAGGAATGGTCATCCCTTCTTTCGGGATGGTAAGCGGACCATAATTGTCACCATTCCAGGGCGTATATTTTACGCCTGGAAAAATTCTGTAATCAACTCCTTCACTAGTGCGGTAATCGTCATTTACGGAAAGTACGTAGGGAAGCGTTTTAAGCTCTTCAGCCTTTGCTTTCGTGATAAACATCTGGTACACCGCTTTGTCATTTTCCGGACGACCTAAATAATTGTAATCATCCGGATCTAATTTCAGATTATCCAGATTGCGTTGATTAATTTCGTCTCGGGCAGTAACGAGATAACTGAATTGCATATCTGCAGGATTCTCCTGTGCCTCGCCATTGATATATACCTGTTTGTCTTTAATCTCAATCACATCGCCCGATGCGGCAACACAGCGTTTGATATAATTTGTTTTTAAGTCGACCGGAAAGTCTTTGCCTTCATTTAGATCTTTGGGTGGTATGTTAAATACTACTACATCACCACGTTTAACTTTGCTAAAACCGGGCAGGCGGAAATAGGGTAATTGAACCCAATCCACATAGGAAGGGATTTCTGTAAACCAAATCTTCTGATGTGTTAAAGGTATTTGCAGTGGTGTGCGGGGTGTACGGGTTCCATAATGGAATTTGCTTACGAATAGAAAATCACCCACCAACATCGAGTTTTCCATGGAAGGAGTAGGGATGGTGTATGCTTCCATAATCAACCATCGGATAAGTGTGGCTGCCACGACAGCGAACAGAATCGCATCCCACCATTCGCGCACGGCCGACTTTGGTTTCACTTCAGTTTGCTTCTTTTTCTCCCAAAACTTCCAATTCATAGTAAGCGTATTTTTTAAAATCTGGCAAATAAAATGATTTTTGAGTTAGTAACGGTTACAACTGTAAAAAATCATCCATACTAAATATTCCGTTTTTCCCCTTTAACCATTCAGCCACCATTACTGCACCTAATGCGAATCCTTCGCGTGAGTGCGCAGTATGTGTTATTTCGATATCATCCACCACAGAATGATATTTAATGGTGTGTGTGCCAGGTGCAGGGTCTACTCTAAATGAGTTTATAACGAGAGATTCCGGGTTGTCGTTGGCACCTGAAACCCATTTTTTCTTTCTGGTTAGATTAGCGAGTACTCCTTCCGCCAAAGTGATAGCTGTGCCGCTTGGGGCATCCTTTTTTTGTGTATGATGTGTTTCATCAATGGATACTTCGTATTGCGTGTAGCGATTCATCATTTTAGCGAGGTATTCATTCAGTTTAAAAAACAGATTTACCCCTAAACTAAAGTTTGATGACCATAAAAGTGTTCCATTCTTTTCTTTACAATAAGATTCCACTTCTACCTGGTGCTGCCTCCAGCCCGTGGTGCCACATACCACCGGAATATTTTTTTCAAAGCAGGTCTTTAGGTTTTGGATGGCTGCTTCCGGCTGGGTAAACTCTATCGCAACATCAGCTTGTTTATCAAATTGAGTCAGTGAGTCACCTACATCAATTTTTCCAACAATTTCATGACCACGCTTTACCGCAATCTGTTCAATGGTTTTACCCATTTTGCCATATCCGATTAATAAAATTTTCATGTCCTAGAAAGTGTATGGTGTTAATGTATTTTTAAAATTTCTGGTTAAAATTTAATCTTTAGCGCGATGCCGGTGCTGCGACCAACCATCATTGAATTTTCGTGCATCGGTTCAATTCTTACCTGCATTTTTGGATTGAGATCAAATTCTTTCAGGTGAGCATCCACATGTGCATCTACCATTTGAAGAATGTACCAAAAACCATTTAGTATTAAAAAAAAATCCCGCTCGCGCCTGCTGCGGTCAATAAAAGTTCGCAACTGATCTTCTGTGTAATTACTCGGGCTGAGCGGAGGATTAGTTGGGTCGTTTATTAAAAAAAATAATTCATTGCGATAGAACTTATATAAATCATTATAATAGTTGACGGTCGACAGGAGGATCACGAAACCACCATATACAATTGGTGCTTTCCAATATTTCTTATTATACAACTGGCCCGCCCCGGGAAACACCGCTGAGTAAAGCATGGCCTTGCGCGGGTCATACTTCTTTGCATAGGAATCAATCTCTACCACAGGGGCATCACTTTTAATGAAGGCAGTATCAGGCGGCTGGACAGTAATTGCACTATCAGTTTTTATTTCTTGCGACAAGACACCCTGCGCGGTTATCAGCAAGGACACAAGAAAAATAACAACGCGCATGTTAGATTTTTAAGATATCAAGTATTCGGTTGAGGTCTTCAATAGAAAGAAAAGGAATACGGATGTCGCCCTTCTTGCCGTCACTCTTTACACTAACTTTCGTGCCAAAATGTGATGATAGTTGTGATTGCAACTGGGATATTTCTTTCGATTGACTGGAGGTGGCTGTCTGTCCGGAATTTACTGGCTGCGCCTTGGTTCCGGCCATCACTTCCCTGGCTAATTCTTCAACCTTACGTACGGATAAATCTTCGGAGAGTATTTTTTTGAAGATATATAGCTGTGATTCCGGATTGTCTACATTGATGATGGCGCGTGCATGCCCCATGGATATTTTATTATCGCGCAACGCAATTTGAATATCTGGTGGAAGTTTAAGTAAACGCAGATAGTTGGTGACGGTAGATCTGTTTTTACCCACACGATCACCGAGCTCTTCCTGTTTCAGATTGCATTCTGAGATTAGGCGCTGATAGCTTAAAGAAATTTCAATGGGGTTGAGATTTTCACGCTGAATATTTTCAATCAACGCCATCTCCAGCATTTGCTGGTCATCCGCCAGGCGCACATAAGCGGGCACCCGGGTTAAACCTGCCAGTTTAGATGCCTGAAATCTTCGCTCACCAGAAATTAGCTGATATTGATGGTCAGCCAGTTTGCGCACTGTAATCGGCTGGATGATACCATGTACTTTTATTGAATCTGCCAGTTCACTTAATGCTTGCTGGTCAAAATACTGGCGTGGTTGAAAAGGGTTCGTTTCAATTTCATCCAGCGGTATTTCATTCAGGTTTTCATGCGTGCGTGCGGCAGTCGATGATGGAGTAACATTTACATCTACTTCTAATTTATCATCTTCGGGAGTATCACTTAAAAGCGCACTAAGTCCTCTTCCCAATGCTTTTTTCTTGCTCATTTTGATATTCCGTTTTTATCTAAAATTTCACGCGCCAGGTTTAAATAACTAATCGCTCCTTTGCTTTCCGCATCATGAACAATCACAGGCAAACCAAAACTGGGTGCTTCACTCAATTTTACGTTGCGTGGAATAATTGTATTGAATGCAATATTTTTGAAATGGGTTCTTACTTCTTCCACAACCTGATTGCCCAACGAAGTGCGCGAATCATATAGGGTGAGAAGGATGCCTTCAATTTCCAACTTTGGATTTAGGCGAGTCTGGATAATTTTTATGGTATTCAATAATTTGCCTAAACCTTCCAGCGCAAAATATTCGCATTGCACCGGTATCATTACTGAATCGGCCGCGGTCAGTGAGTTAATGGTGATTAATCCAAGCGAAGGCGAGCAATCGATGATAATGAAATCATAGTTGTCTTTAATTTTATCCAACGCTAGCTTCATCTTTTCTTCACGGTGCTCAATGTTCACCATTTCTACTTCAGCTCCCACCAGGTCGATGTGAGAGGGGAGCACATCCAGAAAGTTAAGTTCGTTTTTAACAATTACTTCATTCGGATTGACACCATCCACCATGCATTCGTAAATACCTTTTTTTACTTCTTTTGGATTAATGCCCAAACCTGATGTTGAATTGGCTTGTGGATCGGCATCTACAAGCAAGGTCTTGCATTCTAACACCGCCAGACTGGCCGCCAGGTTAATGGCAGTGGTGGTTTTTCCAACGCCTCCTTTTTGATTCGCTATCGCGATTATTTTACCCATTTTTAGGACTCCGTGGTTATTAAGATTAAAAAATCATCCATCTGAATTACGCTTTCAGACAGGGCTACAAATATAGGGTAATGTGTGGACCTACCAAGATGCCCGAAAATTGAAATTTCAGATAAATTAGTGCGTTTTACTTCTTCTTTTGGGCTTTTCTGGCTTCCTCACTTGCCTTCATGGCTTGTTCCAATTTACTCATGAAACTAGACTTTTTGCCAGTGCCACCACCTGCCAGCATTTTCTTTTTGTGATCTTCCATCACGGCCATGATTTTGTCTTCATCCACAAAGCGTTTAATGATCGCCTGTTGAGCAAACGTGATTAGGTTTGACACGAAATAGTAGAAACTTAATCCTGCAGAAAAATTATTGAGCACAAACATGAATATCACAGGCATGATATAGGACATGGATTTCATTGGGCCCTGCACCGAGCTTATCTGGTTGTTCTGCCACGTATAAACCAACGTAGAGGCAGTCATCAACAATACAAATAAGCTGACGTGACTGCCATAAAACGGAATGGCAAAAGGCAGGTTAAGTATGGAATCATAGGTTGATAAATCTTCTGCCCATAAAAATGGTTGCTGACGCAGTTCAATCGAAACAGGGAAGAAATAGAACATCGAAAACAGAATGGGCATTTGCAACAACAATGGAATGCATCCACTGAAAGGATTCACACCGGCTTGTTGATACAGTTTCATCTGATCCTGCTGAGCCTGGGTCATGTTGTCACCATTCTTTTCTTTAATGAGATCAAGTTCAGGCTTCAGCAATTTCATCTTTGCCATACCGAGATATGACTTATAGGAAAGGGGCAACAAAATGATCTTTACGAAAAGCACCAACAGTATTATAATGATACCATAATTGCTGAAGTAGCTCTGCAGAAACTGGAATATTGGGATGATTATGAATTTGTTAATCCAAAGCATAGGAGGCCAGCCCAGACTTAGGTTCCGCGAAAATCCTTCTGTTACATCTGAGAT
>JALOMN010000063.1 GCA_025455445.1 Cyclobacteriaceae bacterium | reverse complement strand
CGAAATCTGGTAATAACATAACTCCTTAAGTAATGCCGGCTGATGTTAAACCAGAAGCTAAGAAGGCTGGTCAAAAAACCTTTCTGAAAAAAAACTATTGCAGGGCATCGTCTCAAAAAGGGTAAAAGGCATTGCGCAGAAACTAGTGCTTAGATCCCGCCCGGTAAATCATAACCTGCCCTGTATGGAACCATGTTCATTTTACAAGCAAATTTATTTCGCTTCGATTATCCCGTTTGGAATGAAAAATAAATTCTTATTAAATTCACTAATTGAATATTAAATCCAACGTATTGGGTATTACCCCACACGTTACCACCAAAAATTATGTCTGGTCGCATGGTACAACACAATCAAATAATGCAAACGTGCATCTGTGTAAACTTTTCAATAGTTAAAAGAGTCGGGCTTTTATTTTTTCTTATGATTACTTCCGTTAGCGGGATGTATGCGCAGGAAGCAGACAAGCCAAGACCATGGGGCATTCATGGCGGTCTGAATACTGCCGTATTAAATCCCGGTTCGGGCCTTAGTCTGAGTGTTCATTATTCTTTTAACACACAAAGAGTATTGCAACCGGAAGTTGCCATCGCCTATGATGCTCAAAAAGGCGAAACATTTTCAAACGGAGACGATTACAAATCCTCTGCCCTTTCTTTTTATGGAGGATTAAGACTCAACCTGAGGCCCAAAAAGAATTGGAATCCTTCATTTTATATAATGCCCGGTTTGATGTTTGAAAGCAGCCAGACAAGCAGATATGATGACCCCGGCCAGGAAGGCACTTCGCTGGGGGCGCAACTGGGTCTTTCCAACACATTCAATAAAAAACATATGATTTCCATCGGATTTTTTGGTGGTAATTATATTGATGGGCTTCACTTAAAATATGGTTTCATATTTTAAAAGGTTCTATTAATAAATCAATCAGTCATTAGCATAGCACAGCAATCCTTGATGCGGATTCTTCGCACCCCGTATTGAGTTTGAAATGTTGTAGGTTAAGTTATATCACCTAATAAGGCGGTATCCAAAGATTTTTAAATGCATATAGTGACAAGATTACCAATCTAAGTTATATTGTGTTAAGTAATCCTTAGCTGGCCTAATCACATGAGATTCCTTAAAAAGTTTATTCCAGTGGTTGTCTTTATTCTGACAACCGGAAACGCGTTTAGCCAAAAATATGTGGATGTTGCAAAGCTTTATTATGGCAATTCGGCCTTAAATAAATTCGAGAATAGCGACTCAAGCACACGCATCAAAGAACTTGGCTTGGAAATTACGCTTCCAATTTTAATTAATGAAACGGATGCGATACTCACTGGACTAATTTATGAGAGGATTGAAACTAAATTATTTGAAACTGATCCACCAACAACTGTTTCGGTGTTGGGTTTAAGAGCAGGATTATCTAAAAGACATTCCGAAAAATGGTCGGGCACCTATGTAGTGATTCCTAAGTTGGCATCCGACTTCGATCAAATTGGAAGTAAAGATTTCCAACTCGGTATAATTGCCCTATTGAAGTATGCGCAACGGGAGAACAAAAGTTATAAACTTGGCATTTATTATAACTCCGAATTATTCGGACCATTTATCGTACCACTATTAGGAGTCTATTATCTGAGTCCCAATAAAAAATTTGAAACGAATTTAACATTGCCCTTTCTTGCCGATATTAACTATAAACTACATCAAAGATTGAATATCGGTGTTAATTTCAATGGACAGATAAGGTCGTATCATCTCAACAATGTATCTGCAACTAATCAACCAGGATATATGGTGAAGGCGACAAACGAATTATTTAGCTACCTGAAATTTAATCTGACAGAAAGTCTCAGTATTCAGACAAGGCTTGGATATTCGATTGGAAGAAGTTTCAGAGTATATGATGAAGGTGATAAAATATCTTTTGGCTCAGTATTAATAAAGGTGGGTGACGATCGACAACAATTAAATACGGATTTCTCAGATGGCTTTATCTACCAGGCTACTTTGCTGTATAGATTTATAACAGATTAATAAATCATAATAAAATATTTCAAACATTAAATCTTAATCCTATGCAGTTGACATTACACAATAAAAAAGTAGTGAATGCCTGGTGCATGTATGATTGGGCCAACTCAGTTTACAACCTGGTAATTACCACCACATTTTTTCCAATTTATTTTCTAGGTGTGACAAAATCTGCTTTTGGCGAAGACACGGTTCCTTTTATGGGGCGCACATTCAAGAATTCTGCGTTGTATGATTTCACATTGGTTTTCGCCTATTTGTTTATTGCCCTGCTGCTTCCCATTCTTACATCCATAGCGGATACTCGTGGAAGTAAGAAAAAATTTATGCAATTCTTTTGCTACCTGGGAGGAATGGCATGTATGGGGCTTTTTTGGTTCAACGGATCTAATCTGATTTGGGGTTTAGCCTGTTTTGTAATGGCCGTGATAGGATACACTGGAAGTCTTGTATTTTATAATTCATACCTTCCTGAAATTGCCGCCATGGAAGACCGTGATAAAGTAAGTGCACGCGGATTCATGATGGGTTATATTGGCTCGGTTATTTTACAACTGATTGGTTTTGGATTAGTCCTGCATTTTCAAGCCAATGGTGATAATACTTCCGGACCCTTATTTACTTTTTTATTAGTTGGAATTTGGTGGATTGGATTTGCACAAATTCCGTTTGCCTATTTACCACAAGGCGGGACAAACTCTCAAAAATCAACAAAAAACTTCTTAACCTCGGGCTTCATAGAACTGAGAAAAGTGCTGAAACAGGTTCTTAAGATAGGAGTTATGAATTGGTTCCTCGCTGCATTTTTTCTTTATAGTATGGGTGTGCAGACTGTTATGCTAGTAGCCTCCATGTTTGGAAGTAAACTATTAGGCTTGCCACCTACCAAACTAATCATAACTCTGGTGTTGATTCAATTGGTTGCTGTTGCAGGCGCCACGTTAATCGCACGGATGTCTGGCCGCTTTGGCAATCTTAATGTATTGATGGGTATTGTTTTGCTATGGATTGGTGTGTGTATAGCCGCCTATGAGGTTGCCACGCTAAAGGAAGCGGGAGTAAATGTTGAATTTTATTTTTATGGAATAGCCGTTGGCGTTGGCTTCGTGATGGGAGGTATTCAATCACTAAGCCGAAGTACGTACAGCAAACTGATGCCGGTAACACAAGACACCGCATCTTTTTTCAGCTTTTACGACATGACCGAAAAAATCGCCATCGTGGTTGGTATTTTTACATTTGGCTTCATTGATGAGTTTTTCGGAATGAAAAATTCTGTACTGGCGCTCATCTTGTTTTTTGTTTTGGGATTTATTGCGCTGATTATTACTAGAAGAAAGCAGCTTAAAGTTGTAGGGTATGCTACTAAACTTACTATGGAGGAAATCACCGCCTGAACCACAAAAATTCATTAAGCAGGAATTTACTTGCAGTCGGTTTTGTGATCGCATCATAGGTTACTGAAATTACACTAATAGATTTTTCTTCAGCACTTTCTTTGCGTGATAGAAACATCTATTCAAAGCTTTTCTAAAAGTTGTATGAGTTGTTGGGTAAGATTTTTTCTGGTGAATTTTTCTGCACCTTTTTGCGAAACGGTAGCTCCCTGCTTCCAATCCTGGTAATAGCTCAGCAACGATTTTCTTATTCCCGTTGCATCGGTGCGTTCATGAATCACTCCTGCCTGCGATTCGTGTAATACATGCGCGGCATCGCCCTGCACCGGACCAATCGCGAGAATTGGATTGCCTGAAGCAAGGTATTCAAAAAACTTTCCGGGCAGATTGCCGGGCGCGATAGCCGTATGTGCGAGCACCAATAACTGAAGGTTCGTGCTGCCATACACTTTTAAAAGTTGATCGTGTGGCATCTGATCGGTGAACTGTGTAACTGATTTTAAAACCACATCCTCTTTCACGCGATTCTTAAAAGAAGAATTCACCTTTCCTATAAACTCCACATGCACGTGTTGGGCAAAGTCGGAATTGGCATTGCATAATTCTTTTATTGCCTCCATCACCGGTTGTGGATCACGCAACTCATCCACTACACCCACATGGCGAATGATGAATTTCTCAGTAGGTGTGTGCACAATGTTTGCAAAATCGTCTTCATCAAACCCGTTGGTGATTAATTGTACCTTACGACCACCTAAAATTTCAAACCGATCTACGTGATACGGGGCAATGGTGATCACCTCATCCGCGGTAGTAAGTACTTTCTTTTCCATTTTTTTATGTCGCCCACGGGCAAATGAAGAAAGCGATAGTGTATCGAGTAAATCCCATTCACTCCAGGGGTCGCGGAAGTCGGCAATCCATTTCAGCTCTTTGTTTGATTGCTTGAGCTTCAACCCAATCAAATGCACGCTGTGAGGCGGGCCCGTAGTAATAATTTTTTCAATCTGGTTGCGATGTACAAAATCCCGCAGATATTCTACCGAAGGCTTAACCCAAAACACACGCGCATCGGGAATAAAAAAGTTACCGCGTATCCATGAACTGATTTGCTGAAAAAAACTTTTCTTGCCGGTAGAGATAAAATCGGTCTGCTCCATTTTTTTCCGACCGGTTAGTGATGCTACTCTGAAAAACAATTGATAGGGTTCCCAGATAGGAAAACGGATTACCTCCACCGAAGCCGGCACATCTTTGCCCAATGAATTATCCTGTATGGTAAAAGAGGGATTCTCCGGTGTAAAGACATAGGGTTCCCACCCCTCCTGCACCAAATATTTTACAAACTTCAACCACCGTTGCACTCCACTTCCCCCAGAGGGTGGCCAATAGTAGGTGATAATGAGAACTCTTTTATTCATAATTCAACAAAAGTAGGCAGTAGGCAAGAAATATTAAGAAGTAGGCACAAAGCAGTAGGCAATGAAATCAAAAAATGGACAACATTACATATACTTTTTCATTTTCCATTCTCCATTTATCCAACGAAGCTTTAGCGCAGTTGGATTTTCCATTTTAGTTTAACCGTCAATTAATTTAATCATTTCATCTAACTGATCGGGTGTAAACCAATTCATTTCTTCATCGCGCATAAACCACGTAAGTTGACGCTTGGCATAACGTCTTGAGTTTCGCTTTAACAAACGAATCGCTTCTTCCCTGTCATATTTCCCTTCGAGGTAATCAAAGATTTCGCGGTAGCCCACCGTTTGCAAGGCGTTGAGTTCTCGCTGCGAATAAAATCGCTCTGCCTCCTCAAACAAACCATTTTCAATCATCGCATCCATGCGCTTATCAATACGTTGATAAAGCACCTCACGGTCTACATTCAACCCGATTCTGATAACCTGAAAGGGATGATGAATTTTCTTTTTTGCGCGCAGTAAATGCATAGGCTGGCCCGATGCCTCGTATAACTCCAATGCGCGTATTAATCTATGCGGGTTTTGAATATCCACCACTTCGTAATATTCAGGATCTGCTTCTTTTAATTTTTGCTGAAGCCACTCGAGGCCATGCTGCTTATATTCCCTTATAATTTTTTCGCGTATTCCTTCGGGCACTTCTGGCATGTCATCAAATCCTTCCAGCACAGCTTTTATGTAAAGTCCCGAGCCACCACAAAGGATTAACGTATCATAGATTTTAAACAATTCTGTAATCAACGCCAATGCATCACGACCATATGCACCGGCATCATAATCTTCTGTAATGGAATGTGTATTGATAAAGTGATGCTTCACCCGGGCCAGTTCTTCTATGGTAGGTTTGGCAGTGCCAATCTCCAACTCTCTGAATATCTGTCGTGAGTCAGCCGAAATTATTTCTGCATGGTAGTGTTCAGCCAGTTGAATGGCAACTGCTGTTTTCCCCACCGCAGTGGGCCCGGCAATGACAATTAGTTTTTTTGACACGCTCAAAAATAGTTAATAGTAGATAGTCGATAGTCAATAGTTAGCAGAATATGCATTTTCTCAACTAACTAAAGATGGCTGAACATGGGGAATTGATGTTATAAACAATGCCCCAAAATCCCTATCTTGCAGCACAAAAATTCGCCACTACGAATGATAAAGTATACCAACCAGTATTTAACCAAGCTTGAAGACCTTATTGCAGAGAGCGACTATATTTTGCGCTATGAAAAAGGAAATTTCAAATCGGGTTACTGTCTTCTGAAAGAGCAGAAGATCATGATTTTGAATAAATTTTTTACCACCGAAGGTAAAATCAATGCCCTGCTGGACATCTTAAAAAACGTGGATTTGGATGGCACCCGTTTTACTGAAAAAAGCCAGAAACTTTACGAAGAATTAAAGCAGGTAGAAGTAAAGAGTTAAACCATCAACCGCTGGATTATTGAAAATCACATTTCTTGGCACTGGCACATCACAGGGTGTACCCATTATCGGGTGTCCTTGTGAGGTGTGTCATTCGATGGATTACCGCGATAAACGGTTGCGATCCTCCGTGCACATTGAAGTTAACAACAAAAGTTTTGTAATCGACACAGGCCCTGATTTCCGGCAGCAGATGTTGCGTGAACACATCAATCATCTCGATGCAGTATTATATACGCACAGTCATAAAGATCATATTGCCGGATTGGATGATGTAAGAGCATATAATTACTTACAAAAAGCCGACATACCGGTTTATGGTTTGCAAAGCACACTGGATCAACTAAAAATTGAGTTCTACTATGCATTTGAAACACATCGTTATCCGGGAACTCCCCAGATAAATTTGAATGAGATTAATCACGAAGCATTTGACCTTGAAGGTATAAAAATTATACCCTTACCAGTGAAACACTTTAAAATGCCAGTGCTGGGATTTCGCATCGGAGACTTCAGTTATATCACCGATGCAAATCATATTCCGGAAGAAACCTTTGAGCGCCTGACAGGAACCAGGGTTTTTGCTTTAAATGCACTTCAAAAAGAAAACCACATTTCACATTTCAATCTGCAGGAAGCAATAGAGGTGGCTGCGCGTGTAAACGCTGAACAGACATACTTTATGCATATAAGCCACAAACTAGGTTTTCATAAACAGGTAGAAAAGGAACTTCCAAAATCAGTAGCTTTGGCTTATGATGGTCTTACCATCAACCTCTGAGTGTGCATACTAATTTTTATTTCTTATCACCATTAGCCAAACAATTGCAAGAAAAGCTTCTGGGCTTTACCCTTGTTTCGTGCTTTAGTCAGAATAAAGATGAATTGGTGATAGAATTCAACAACGCAAACGAGTCATTCATCATCAAAGCCAGCCTGCAACCGGATTTTGCCTGCTTGTCGTTTCCAAAAAATTTTAACCGGGCACGCAAAAACAGCATTGACTTGTTTAACGAGGCTTTGATGAAGCCTGTGAAAGAAGTAAAACAATTCAGTAATGAAAGAAGCTTTGCTATTATGCTGGCCATTATGCTGGCAGATAATTACAGCCTGCTTTTTAAAATGCATGGTAATCGGGCGAATGTAATTTTATTTGAAGATAATCATGCTATATCGACCTGTTCAGAAAAAACATGGTTGCCGATATTGAACTTAAGCTCTCTGAATTAGACAGAACAATCGACTGGAGTCGCGATGCGTTTGATTTGCATCGCAGTAATCTGCCTGTGTTATACTTCACCTTCGGCAAATGGGTGTGGCTATACCTCAAGGAAAAAGGATTTTATGAATTGTCTGCTGATGATCAATGGCAGGAAATCAATCACATTAAAACCAAACTCGAACAATCCCTCTTTTATCATTGCCATTATAGAGATACCCTGATTTTTACGTTGTTGCCTTTGGGAGAAATTCAGAAGGAATATACTGACCCGGTGGCTGCCATCCATGATTTTTATTCGCTGTACACTGTTTCACATGCATTACTATCAGAAAAGGCAACAGCAAGAAAAATACTTACGGATCGGATTACTGCCGGTGAGAATTATGTCACACGAAATCAAGCAAAACTGAATGAGTTGGTAAATGACCACCATTATCAACTGTGGGGCGATTTAGTAATGGCCCATATGCATGAACTAAAATCTGGAACAGAAAAAGTTATCCTGAACAGTTTCTATGATAATCAGCCGATAGAGATTAAGCTTAAGAAAGAATTAAATCCGCAAAAGAACGCAGAAGTATTTTATCGCAAAGCGAAGAATCAGCAAATTGAAATAGCCAAACTAAAAGAATCCATCGCGATTAAATTGAAGGATATAGAAAATCTCAGAAATTCATTGCACGAGATAGAAGCCACTGACGATTTAAAAACGTTGCGCAAAACCACCGAGAGAAATACACCCAAACCGAAAGAGCAATCATTACCCTATTATGAATTTGTTTATAAAGGCTTTAAAATCTGGGTAGGAAAAAATGCTGTGAATAATGATGAACTTACGCTGAAGTACGCCTACAAAAAAGACTTATGGCTGCATGTAAAAGATGTGGCCGGCTCGCATGTTATTATTAAGCACCAGGCAGGAAAGAGCTTTCCAAAAGATGTGATTGAAAGAGCCGCTCAACTGGCTGCCTATAATTCAAAGCGTAAAACAGAATCTTTATGCGCGGTGGTATTCACACCAAAAAAATTTGTACGCAAACGTAAAGGAGATCCTGCCGGAGCGGTGGTGGTTGAAAAAGAAGAAGTTATTCTCGTAGAACCGAAACTTTAAAGGACTTTAAAAGTCAAAATTCAAGACCAAGGTTCTGGTAACAACCCCTCAATCTTGAATTTTAAATCTTGAACCTTGAATTTTGAAATTAGCTCACCTGGTGAACTTTGATCATGTTTGCACGACCGCGCTCCTGCACCGGCATGCTGGCTAATATGATAAATACATCACCCGATTTTACATGGCCATCGCGCTTAAGCACATTCTCAACATCCGCAATAGTTTCATCTGTTGAAGATGGCTTATCATAATGATAGGCTTTGGTTGCCCACACCAGGTTCATGGTGTTAAGTATTGAATCGTTGCTGGTAAAGGCAAAAATATTGGCATTTGGTCTGTGCGATGCTGCCTTATAAGCGCTGTAACCCATCTGAGTCATTCCTACTATCGCTTTGGCATTCACATCTTTTGCCAGTTTACAGGCTGTAAGAATTAAACTGTCGTTGAAATAGTTGGAAGATTTTGGATCTAGCTCACGGAAGCGATAAAAAATATTTCCTTGTTTCTCTACAGAAGTAATGGTGCGCACCATACTGCGAATTACTTCGATAGGATACTTACCTGCCGCAGTTTCTGCGGAAAGCATCAGCGCATCAGCACCGTCCATTACCGCATTTGCAACATCATTGGTTTCTGCGCGTGTAGGGCGCGGATTTTCAATCATGCTTTCCATCATCTGCGTAGCTACAATCACAGGCTTGGCCGCCTTATTACATTTTTCCACGAGCATTTTCTGCACCATGGGCACTTCTTCCATCCAAATCTCTACACCAAGATCACCGCGCGCCACCATCACGGCATCAGTAGCGGCAATTATCGCATCAATATTTTCGAGTGCTTCGGGCTTTTCAATTTTCGCAACGATGCGGGTTGTAGACTTATTTCGATTAATAATATCTCTCAGAATTTCAATATCCGTTGCCTTTCTAACGAAAGAGAGAGCAACCCAATCCACATTATTCTTCAACCCAAATTCCAAATCCTGGAAATCCTTTTCTGTAAGCGAAGGAGCCGATACTTTAGTAAAAGGTAAATTAATGCCTTTTCTGGGTTTAAGTGGTCCGCCATAAATGATCGTGCAGACTACATCTTCACCTTTTATCTCTTTTACCTTCAATTCTATTTTACCATCATCAATCAATATGGTATCACCAGCTCTCACATCTTTCGGAAGTCCTTCATAAGATGTGCTTACGATGTCTTTATTACCCATTAACTGTTTGGTGGTGATTGTTATCAAATCACCTGCCTTTATTTCAGTGCCTGGTTCCACATCATTGACCCGTATTTTGGGGCCTTGCAAATCCTGCAATAAGGCAATGTGAGTACCTAATTCCTCGTTTATCTCACGCACACAATTGATGACCTTGAGGTGGTCTTCGTGTTTACCATGTGAAAAATTAAGGCGAAACACATCAACACCTTCTATTGCCAATGCTTTGAGCATTTCTTTGTTGTTAGAGGCAGGGCCGATGGTAGCCACAATCTTGGTCTTATTGTAAGAGATCTTATTCATGAATGAATTAAAAAATAAAGTTGTCTTTTGATTTTAAAGGGCCTAAAGGTATAAAAGCGACTAATTCAATGGAAGGAATATTACGTAAGACTTCCTGCAATCGATTGCTATTGAACTGTTCTTCTCCTTGCGATGATAATATATAGTCATAATGTGGAAACTCGGGCACAAGGTAGTTACGCAGTTCGGTTTCGTTGGGCTTGTTGCGGAATAATTTCAACGCATTAACTTCACTTTGATAGGAGAAATAAGTGAAAGTAGCCTCCACATTATGTTTTAAAAAGATAGAAAGGTCGGCTTGACGCACCAATCGTATAGATAATTGATTATTAATTTCCCATGCCAGTTTGTAGCCTTTGGCAGAAGAAATTATGCCTAATAACTCAAAATCATAATTATATTCGATATCAAGCCGCTTTTTCTTCATTTCTGAATATTGATATTTTTACGGTCAACCTTAAAAGTTTGACAATATTGCATCAAATCTCTTTATTTGCACAGATTTTTGAATACTCTAAACCTTAATAAACATGTCTGAAATCGCACAAAAAGTAAAACAGATCATCATCGACAAACTTGGCGTAGAAGAATCTGAGGTAACCCCTGAGGCAAGCTTCACGAACGATCTAGGAGCCGACTCACTGGATACCGTTGAACTGATTATGGAATTCGAAAAAGAATTCAACCTCTCTATTCCTGATGATCAGGCAGAAAACATTGCCACTGTTGGTCAGGCAATCTCTTATCTTGAGGAAAACGTGAAGAAATAATCAGGGATAAAACCCTCTTCATCTAACGTATTGTATGACATTTAAAAGAGTAGTAATTACAGGTGCTGGTGCTTTAACTCCAATCGGAAATACCCTCCATGAATACTGGGAAGGGTTAAAAGCTGGAAAAAGTGGCGCTGGCCCCATCACCCGATTTGACGCTACCCTATTTAAAACCAAGTTCGCCTGCGAATTAAAAGGCTTCAATTTTGAAGACCATATGGATCGCAAAGAAGGGCGCAAAATGGACCCGTTTTCGCAATACGCCATGGTGGTGGCTGATGAAGCTATAAAAGATGCTAACCTTCCTTTATCTGAATTAGATCCAGACCGCGTTGGCGTTATCTGGGGTTCGGGTATAGGAGGGTTACTTACTTTTCAGGAGGAAATGAAAACCTACACCAAAGGTGATGGTACTCCCCGATTTAATCCTTTCTTTATTCCTAAAATGATCCCCGACCTGAGCGCAGGTCATATTTCTATCAAATACGGATTCCGCGGGCCAAACTTTGTAACAGTGTCAGCCTGTGCTTCTTCCACCAATGCCATTTATGATGCCTTTACTTATATTAAATTAGGGAAGGCAGATATCATCGTAAGCGGAGGCTCTGAAGCAGCGGTATGCGAAGCCGGAGTGGGTGGATTCAATGCCCTGAAAGCCCTCTCAGAAAGAAATGATTCGCCACAAACAGCCTCCAGACCTTACGATAAAGATCGCGATGGCTTTGTTTTAGGCGAAGGCGCTGGCGCCCTTATTCTTGAAGAATATGAGCATGCAAAACGAAGAGGTGCTAAAATATATGCTGAAATACTGGGTGGCGGACTTTCCGCAGATGCATATCATATTACAGCACCACACCCCGAAGGCGCGGGTATTACCAGGGTTATGATCAATGCCTTGGATGATGCCGGCATTAAACCGGAAGAGGTTGATTACATAAACACACACGGCACATCTACTCCGCTGGGTGATATTGGCGAAATAAAAGCCATTCAAAAAGTATTTGGTGAACAGGCTTATAAAATGAATATCAGTTCCACCAAATCAATGACGGGTCACTTGCTGGGTGCAGCAGGAGCCATAGAAGCTATTGCCTGTCTTCTTGCTATTAAAGAAGGCGTAATCGCTCCTACCATTAACCACTTTACTGATGACGAGGGCCTGGACCCACGCTTGAATCTCACCTTTAACCAGGCGCAGAAACGAGAGGTAAAAGTTGCGTTGAGCAACACATTCGGTTTTGGTGGACACAATGCTTCGGTTATCTTAAAAAAATTAGAGTAAGCCACCTCACTTGTGTGGAATATTCTCAAACTATCGAAATCCCATTCTGCAGAAGATAAAAAGCTGATCACCGCGATACGCACTATTGCGGGTATTAGTCCCTCCAACCTGGCATTATATAAACTTGCCACGCTGCATAGTTCGCGGTCAAAAGAAAAAAATGGCTTTCGCGAATCCAATGAGCGGCTCGAATACCTCGGTGATGCAATATTAGGCGCAGCGGTAGCCGATTATTTATTCAAAAAATATCCTTTTAAAGATGAGGGTTTCTTAACAGAAATACGCTCACGCATTGTAAACCGCGATTCGCTCAACAACCTGGCCCGAAGAGTAGGCATTGGCTCAATCGTGCAGTTTGATAATAAAAGTAATCACCTGCAACAGGTAATTCTTGGCAACACGCTGGAAGCACTGGTGGGTGCCGTATACCTAGATAAAGGATACCTTCGCACCAAGAAGTTCGTGATCGACAAACTCATTCAACCGTATTTCGATTTGGAGACGGTAGTAAATTCGAACATTAACTTTAAAAGCAAAGTGATTGAATATTCTCAGAAGCTGGGTAAAGACATTCGCTTTGAAGTAAAAGAAGAAAGAAAAGGAAAAAACGGAAAAGAGTTTACAGCACAGGTATTCATTAACAACGAACCCTGTGGCACCGGCTTTGGCCTTACAAAGAAAAAAGCCGAGCAAGATGCAGCCGAAAAGACCATCGCGATGTTAAATATCATATGAATAAACAATTGCGCATTGCCGGAGCCACCGTAAATCAAACACCACTTGATTGGAGCAATAATGTGCGCAACATAGTTGATGGAATTGCAGAGGCCAGAAAAAACAATGTGCGCATTGTCTGCTTCCCCGAATTATCCCTTACCGGGTATGGTTGTGAAGATCTTTTCTTAAGCGACTGGTTGAGTGAAAAAGCATGGAGTCATTTACAATCTGTAATTCCGCATTGCAAAGAAATTACTGCATGTATTGGCATTCCCGTGCGCATCAATCACATAACCTATAATGGTGTATGTGTGATAAGCAATGAAAAAATTCTGGGTGTCACCCTTAAGCAAAATATGGCACGCGATGGCGTGCATTACGAACCACGCTGGTTTGATCCTTGGCCTGCCAATAAAGTGAGTGAAGTGGTCATACAAAATCAACCTGTATTGGTTGGCGATCTGATTTACGAAGTAGATGGAATCAAATTTGGATTTGAAATCTGCGAAGATGCCTGGCGCAAGGATAGTCGCCCGGGTTTTCGTTTAAAAAATCGCGGGGTAAACTTAATTATGAACCCAAGTGCCAGTCATTTTGCTATGAGCAAAAGCACCTTGCGCGAAAAGGAAGTTGTGATTGATGGCTCTCATAAATTTAATTGTGCGTACTTGTTTGTTAACCTGTTGGGTAATGAAGCTGGACGCATGATTTATGATGGGGATATAATATTCGGTCAACACGGAAAAATTCTTAAAATAAATGAGCGTCTTTCGCTTAAGCGATTTAATGTTCTTACCTGCGACATTGATTTTGAAAAACCTGAATTATCAGAGCTCGCTGAAATAACTGATAACAAAGAAAAAAATGAAGAATTAGTAAGAGCCACTTCGCTCGGGTTATTTGATTACATGCGCAAAAGCCGTTCGAATGGCTTTGTATTGAGCCTCAGTGGCGGTGCCGACTCATCTTTATGCGCAGTGCTGGTATCAGAAATGGTGAGACGCGCTGTAAAGGAACTTGGATGGAATGAGTTTATTGATCGCTCGGGTATTTCATTTAACCCTAAAAATGAAAAAGAAGCACTGAGTCATATACTTGCTTGTGCCTATCAGGGTACCAAAAATTCATCTGAAAAAACGCTGCAGGCAGCCAGAAAACTAGCTGAGAATATTGGCGCTACTTTTCATCATTGGAATATTGATGATGAAGTAAATTCATATATCGGCAAAATCGAAAATGCGATTCAACGTCCACTTACGTGGGAGACGGATGACATCACACTTCAAAATATTCAGGCTCGCAGCCGATCGCCCATTATCTGGATGCTGGCCAACATTAAACGAGCAGTGTTGCTTACCACTTCCAACCGAAGCGAAGGAAATGTGGGCTATGCCAC
>JALOMN010000062.1 GCA_025455445.1 Cyclobacteriaceae bacterium | reverse complement strand
TAAAATTGCCTACGCAGAAAATGACAGGGGAAAGTTCAGAGTATTAGTGAAGTCATTGGAAAATGGTCGTGAAACCGTGATACTGAATGCAGGCAATAAAGTAATTAAGCAAGATGTTGATTACCGGGTGCCATTAATCAGTTGGGCTGATGCCAATACACTTGGGGTGATAGGTGTGAAAGATGGTCAATTTGTATTCTGGCTTTATGACCTGGTAAGCAAAAGCAAATTGCCGAGGGAACTCGATCGATTCAGTAACATACGCAATTTTGATTTTTCAGCTAACGGCCGGTTAGCGGTGCTTAGTGCAGACTTTGAAGGACAAAACGATTTATATCTTATCAGCAGCCGAAGGGATCGTACACGCAGGTTAACCAACGATATGTTTGATGATTTAGACCCTTCGTTTATTCCTGGCACCAATACGATTGTGTTTAGCTCCAACCGCACCACAGACTCGCTTTCAAGCACTATAAAAGATTATGCAAAATCGGTGAACCGGTATAACCTTTACATGTATAATCTTGATACCACCACCATAGAAGTTAAAAAGCTCACCAACACATTAGGAAGAGATTTTAAGCCAAAGGCAGCAGATGAGCAGAACATATATTATCTGAGTGATCAGCGTGGGATAGTTAATCTGTTTCGCTTTAATAGTGAAACCGGCATCTATTCGCAAGTAACAAATTTCAATACCAGCATTAAAGATTATGATTTGGATTTTGCAAATCGCTCGTTGGCTTTGGTAATGAACAGTAAATTAAATGAAGATATTTTCGTGTTGAACAACTTCGACTATAACCGCCAGATTTTCACGCCACCCTCCAGGCGCAAAGAGATGATGCAGGCAAAAGCGATCACAGAAAAACGAAAAGCCGATCAGCAACAGCAGCAACAACCTCCAAAAAATCTTACGATAAAGGATTTGATTAATCAGCGGCTTCAGGAAAAGCAGGATACGGCCAGGCAGCAGGCTACCCCGGTGAAGAAGGATGGTGAATTGATTAAGAAGGATACCGTAGTGAAGAAAACGGATGAGATCAATACAGAAGATTATAAGTTTGATGAGCCTGTTAAGAAAGACACGATTCCTGCAGCGAAGCCGAAAGACAAAGCCATCAATACAGATGATTATGTATTTGAAGATGAAGCCGTAAAATCAAAGCAGCCTACCGAAACTTTTCTTACTCGTTACATGAAAGCGCGCGAAGCAAATCGTGTGTTGGGGCCATTTCCATATGCACCTAAAGTAAGTTCAGAAAATCTCGTTACCACTTTTGTAATCGATCAGCTTACTGGTTTTGGCATGAAGGTAGAAACGCAAATGAACGACATGCTTGAGAATTATAGATTTCTGGGTGGTATTCATTTGAGCTTGCGCGATTTTAAGAGCGGAGATGTATTTGCGGAATATCAATACCTACCTAACCGAATTGATTACAGTATTCGCTTCGATCGCAAAGTGATTTTCTGGGAAACTCCACAAGAGCAAGTTACCAACCAGGAGTATCAGAAATATTCATTTCAAAAAATAGAAGCAGGTCTTGCCTATCCGATATCAGTGCGTACCCGGTTTTCAATCAAGCCGTTTCTCGGCATGACACAATTTGTTGATCGCGGAGATGTAATCCCGCAAGGCGCTGTGGCACCCGAATTTTTACCTTCTCAGCAGCAGTTTTATTCGGGAGGCACGATCGATCTTGTCTACGATAATTCTATCACCACCGGCATGAACCTGATTGAAGGCACCCGGGCCAAACTCAGCAACATTTATTATGGCGCTATAGGCAATGGTGATAAAAGTTTTGGGAGAGTATCTGTCGACATCCGGCACTATCAGAAAATTTATAAGGAAATCGTATTTGCGGTGCGTGGATTTGCCGGCACATTCTATGGCAATTCTCCTAAGAATTTTATGCTGGGAGGAATGGATAACTGGTTTCAAAATTATATCAATTATGAGGGTGTGCAGAATCCGCTGGTAACGGCTGTGGGCACATACAATGAAAACCTGCTCTTCTCTGAATTTGCAACCAGCTTGCGCGGATTTGATTTCGCAACGCTTTATGGTAACAGTGTGGCACTTGCCAATGCAGAGTTTCGTGTTCCACTGGTTCGTGCATTATCAAACGGACCTATCGCATCTAATTTTTTCCGGAATCTACAATTCACTGCTTTTTATGATGTAGGCACCAGCTGGACAGGTCCCTTGCCATTCAATGCACAAAATAGTGTGAGAAAGAGAATTGTTCCTGAAAATCTTTCGGGAAGTCCATTCCGCATCGAGATAGACGAATACCTAAATCCATGGTTATATAGCTATGGTTTCGGAATGCGTACCATGATGTTGGGTTATTATATGAAGTTTGATCTTGCCTGGCCTGTCGAAAATTATACTGTAAAAGATCCACGCATTTTTGTGACACTGGGATTCGACTTTTAAGCATCTGATAAAATTGAATACCTTCGCATTGCCAATGCTAGCATAAACAGATTGGTTTTGTGTTATGATTAAATCAATGACCGGCTTTGGTCAGGTTACTATCAATACGGGCGATCTGAATATCACCGTTGAAGTGAAGAGTTTAAATTCAAAATTTCTCGACCTGAACCTTCGGCTTTCAAAGCAGTTCTCTGAAAAGGAATTAGAGTTACGAAACTTAATAGCCGAAAAATTAGAACGAGGAAAAGTATCACTCTCTATAGACTATCAGCGCACCGGCCGCCAGGAAATTCGACAAACCTATAATGAAGCACTTTTTGCAGCATACTATAAGGAATTGCAAAAGCTGGCTGATAGTGTGCACGCCCCGGCACTTGCACCGATTTTTGAAATCGCGCTTAATTCTCCTGAAGTTATTCAGGGCAACGGAAAAGAAGAACTTGATCCTGCTGAGTGGGAGCGTGTGTTGCGATTAGTAAATGAAGCGATTGAAAAATGCGAGCAGTTTCGTGTACAGGAAGGAAAAGTGTTGCAAGAAAAACTTGTCGGATATATACATGCCATTGAATCGGGTTTAAAAAATGTAGAAGAGATTGATCCGAAGCGAATAGAAAAAGTACGCAATAAAATAAAGGGTAGTATAACTGATTTTTTTGGCAGTGAAGGATTTGATCCCAATAGACTTGAGCAAGAAATTATATTTTATATCGAAAAACTGGATATACACGAAGAGCGGGTGCGCTTAAAATCACATCTCGATTATTTCCTGAAAATATTAACAGAAAAGCAATCGAATGGAAAGAAATTGGGCTTTATATCTCAGGAAATAGGCCGTGAAATAAATACCATTGGAAGTAAAGCCAATGATGCCGAAATGCAAAAGCATGTGGTGATGATGAAAGAAGAGCTTGAAAAGATTAAAGAACAACTGAACAACGTACTTTGATATTTACCACAAGTATAAATTCGCTTCGCAAACAGTAACTGGAGTTGTTATTTTAAATACAAAAAACCTGAGAATTATGAAAAAAATCAATCTATTCACTTTGCTGGTGGCAACCACCATCATTTGGTTACCTATAGCATGTCAGAAATCCAACACACAGCAAGAGACCGCTGCGGTGGAAGTTGCCGCTGGTCCTAACACCTTAACTGACGAAGAAAAGGCAGCGGGTTGGGAATTGTTATTCGATGGCTCCACGCTTGACGGCTGGAAGCGTTATAACAGCGATACGATTGGTCCGTTGTGGACTGTAAAAGACGGAGTCATAATTTGTGATGGTACCGGATTGGGCGAAGGCAGCGGAAAAATGGGAGGGTCTTTAATGACCACCAAAACCTTTGGCAATTTTGAATTAAGTGTGGAATGGAAAATTACACCTGGTGGAAACAGCGGTATTCTTTACCATGTTGTAGAGAGTCCTGAATATAAACATGATTATGAAACCGGCCCTGAATACCAGGTAATGGACGATGCAGGCTGGACGGGTGGTGCATTGAAACCCGCGCAGGTGGTGGGTAGTAATTATGATATGTTTGAAGCACCCACCAATAAGAAAGTGATGCCAGTGGGTGAGTGGAACGTGTCACGTATTGTTTATAAAGATGGCCACGTAGAGCATTACCTCAATGGCGAAAAAACAGTAGATTTTGATGAATCCAGTGAAGACTATAATACCCGCTACCAGGCCAGTAAATGGGTGGATTATCCCGGATGGAATAAATCGAAAGTAGGCGCTATCTCATTACAGGATCATGGTGCACCAGTCTATTTTCGCTCGATAAAAGTTCGAGCTTTATAATTTTAACTAGTGATAGAAGGGAAACGGTAGATGATGAGTCTACCGTTTTTATTTTCTCGGTTTTAACAATTCATGCACAAATCTTTCAAATAGATTTGTTGTGCGCCTGAACGCACTTTGCGCAAGTCTTCAGAGAACTGATATCCCTCATCCTTTTAATTATGGAATTTAAAAAAATATACCAGGAAGAATTTATTATTTCATGCTTTGAGTAACGTGATTCTAAATGTAATAAATCACTAGGGGGTGAGTAGTGAAGGCATTAACTACAAATTTTGTACATTTGAAATATGTATCGTATTAAGGATTACATTACAATTGACAAAGAGATTCTATCGGGCAATCCTGTTTTCAAGGGCACAAGAGTTCCTATTCAATCGCTATTTGATCATTTGGAAAAGGGAATTACGATAGATGAGTTTTTGAATGATTTCCCTACTGTACAGAGGAATCAAGCCGTTGCAGTGATTGAAATAGCGGGTAAAATATTGACCTCAAAAAATATCGAGCAACTCTATGAGACTGCTGCTTGATGAGAATCTTCCTAAGAGATTAAAACATGACTTTGCAGAACATGAAATTTATACGGTAGCTGATAAGGGATGGGCCGGAATTTCAAATGGTAAATTGTTGACTTTATTAATTGAGAATAGCTTTGATGCATTATTAACGTTTGATAAGAATTTACAGTATCAGCAAAATTTTACCAGATACATAATTTCTGTCATTGTGTTAAATGCATCAGATAACAGTTACTCAACATTAAAAGAACTCGTTCCAAAAGTAAAGGAGATCCTAGCCACTCCACTTCAACCAGGCCCAACAGAAGTCAAGATTTAGCGCTCCAATCAATCTTTTGCTATGAATGTCTTTCTAAAACGAAACATTAGAATATAGTAATAATTTATTCTCAAACTTGGGCACCTGAATGATGCATATAAGTTCTGTCAGTTTTCGAAAACCTCAATCTGACACACATGCACTTTTTAGCAACCATCGTTATTTCATCGCCTTCAGCAAGGCACTCACAAATCCATCCAGTGAGTTGTTGTCTATCCAACGCACCATAGCAACAATGTCATTTTCTCTGTCTACATAAATCATATTGGTGCCATTGCCGATGTGTGTGAAAGCAGTAGTTGGTGCACTGGGCAGATATTTTCCATCTGTATTTAAGAAGTAATTCATAAATCCATAGCCGGTTTGTGCGGGTGTAGGTGTGGTGGACCACTTCATCCATTGTTCGGAAATAAGTTGCTTGCCATTCCACTTTCCGTTACGCAACGTTAAGTAACCAAAACGCGCCATGTCATAGGCGCTGATAATCATGCCACCGCCCCAATGCCCGCCACCACTCACGGATTGCACGATTTGTCCATCCAGTACGATAAATGAATTTTCATAACCATACCAGCGCCAGGTAGTGGAGGCACCGATTTCGTCCATGATATTTTCTTTGAGTACTTGAGGCAGCGGTTTTCGCCATACGTTGAGAACTGCCAGAGCGAGTACATTTACGCGTGTGTCATTGTATTCATACACAGTGCCCGGAGTATGGCGTGCGCGCGTGAGCCACTCACTTGCATTGGCGCTGGGGCGATCAGCCCAATCGGGTTTGCCCCACAGTGTGCCTTCCCAATCACTCGTTTGTCGGAGCAGATCATTCCAAGTGATTTTTTTATTGTGCGGTGTGCTGAATAAATCCAACATCTGCGCATCGCCAAACTGATCAGCCTTATTGCCAACCTGAATTGGTGAGTAAAGTTGTATAGGTGGCACGTAGTGATACACAGTATCACTGATGCTTTTAATTAATCCGCCATCATATGCCAGACCCACTGTGGCGGAGAGAAAACTTTTCGTGACACTGTGTGTCATATCGGGCCGGTGTGGTTCGCCCCACTCGGCAATCACATAACCATTTTTGATGATGATGCCAGTTTGTGCCCCGCGGTCTTTCATCGGGCCGATGGCATCGCCAAACGGCTCTTTGCCAAACGTACGGTAATGATTTTCTTCCATGCTGCGCGGACTTTTCGTTTCATGCGCAATTGCATAGTCAATCGCTTCTTTCAGTTTGGCAGCATCCATACTCACTTCTTCCGGAGTTTTATGTTGCCACTCCTTGCCGGGATAATAGAATGCTGGGGCTGCCTGCTTTTTCTTTTGCGCGATAGTGACAGTAGTGAGTGAAATGAATATGAAAATTGAAAGGAGAGTTTTCATAAGGAAGAACTTTGTTCAAACTGAAAATTACCGAATTATGCTTTGCAAAAAGCAGAAATGTTAAGAGTGGCAGGTGTTTGATATAATGCTTTTAATCAAATGAGGATTTGATTATCGTTAAGGTGTTTAAGCATTAGAGATTATTATACATTCAGGATGGCAATAATAGGCGCAAGGACAAATTGATTATCAAACTGGTTACGTTCCCTGTTCTAAGGATTTATATTAGAAACAAGATTCAGGTCAACTTGAACTTTGAAAAATAAAATACAGGAAAAATGAGAGATGAAAAGGTCTACACTTTGCATTTTAAAAATGATTATGCTTCTAATTATACTGTGTATTTGAAACATTCAAAAGCCGTAAAAACCACTTCAACATTTAAGTAATGGTAAGAGCTAAATTCCCACCTTCTTAAATTATAATTTTCGTCACATAAACATAATTTAATAGTTTAGCATTAGTCTAAAACAAGTTTCTTGAATTGGTCAAGGCCTTTCTTTGTCAGATAAGGGTAGTAACACCCGAAAATACCTTTGAGATAGACTGGCTTCATTTTTTTGTAAGAACTAGTACTGTAATAAATCTCCTTGCTGATTACCCAGGTAGTAAACAGATTAACATGTTGGAAACAGAACACATCGAAATTCTCAGACTCCTGTAATTCGGGCTTAATTAAACCTGCCTCCACCAATACGTTCACCATTTGACTCACCTGTTTACTGTTCGTTTTATAGCTTTGAGTAACCTGCTCGTGCATTTCCTTCTGTCCGCTGCTGGTGGTTGCCGCGAAAATGATCGTACTCCTGTGTTCATACTGCAAATCCATAATGGCAGCATAAACAGTTGCTAACCATTGAAAACTAACTGTGCGACTCTCGCCAAAGGAAGCCATCAGTTCCTGAAAGCGAAGATCATACTCTTGAGACAGTGCCACAAATAGGTTATCCTTGGTGGGGAAGTAGTTGGTTATTCTACCCTTTGTAATACCCAGTTTTTGTGCGATCTGATCCAAGGTCAACTGCAGCCCCTCTTTGTTAAAAATTCTGCGCGCCTCCTGTACGATATTTTGGCGCATTTCGATGCCTTTTTTATAGTTGCCCATTAAAATAAAAACAAAATTTTGTTTTGAAT
>JALOMN010000061.1 GCA_025455445.1 Cyclobacteriaceae bacterium | reverse complement strand
CATGATTGCCGCCCTTGAATGTAAATGATTGTGAATAACTTTCACTTCCTTTTGGAGTGAGCTTAAGTTTCTTGAATTCTTTCTCTATATAATTACGGGCCAGACGTTCGCCTTCCGATCCGGTTTGCCTTCCCTGCATTTCATCGCTTGACAATGCCTTGATATGCTTTTCTATATTCTTCTCTTCTATTGTCTGGGCGCTACCATAATAACCTGTGAGAACCAGCAGTGACAAAAGGATCAGACGATGTGATTTCATATTCTTTGATTTAGACGACAAGACAAAATAAACTCCAAATGTTGGCAAATGGTGCCCGCTCAAGTACTTTTTTTGTTGGAATATGGCTAAAAGTATAATTTTGAATTTATTATATGTGAAATTCATTATTTAATGATTTCCGCTAAACATAACATGCAGTAGTAGAGTTTAAATTAAATCAGGGATGAAATAAATTCTGACTTAACCACCCAAACCAATGAAAGGCCCCAAAATCGTTTTACTTACTGACTTCTCTCAGTTATCAAAAGTTGCCATGCATTATGCGGTGAAAATGGCTGCTAATCTGAATGCCGAGTTCACCATTTTAAATATTGTGCGGGTTGAAGGTACACCCAAGGCCAATCTCAAGTTGCGCCAGATTGAAAAAAGTATTGCGCATATTTCAGAAGAGGAGGGAGCAAAATTGGTAAAGGACATTACCTCCCATATCAAAGGAAATTATGCCATTCAGTATAAGGCAGTTCGCGCGCGCACAGTAGCAGAAATGGTGCGCAAGTATGTAGATAAAAATCATACTAATATGGTGGTGATGGGCCTGCAGGGGGCATCGGCATTGAAGAAGGCAAGATTAGGCGGCACTACGGTTTCAGTCATTGATGAATGCCGCGTGCCTGTGTTGGCAATTCCCGAATTGGCCAAGTTCAGAAACCTGGAACATATTGTGTATGCCTCTGATTTGAAAAATGTTCAGAAAGAACTGGATACCATTGTTGAGTTTGCGCGGATTTTTGGTTCAACGGTTCATATGATTCATGTTGCACCAGTAATGGATAAGAAACTGGAAGCTGCCAAGAATACCGTGGAAGAAATTATTCAGAAGATGGGTTATGATAAACTCGATTTTCAATTCATACTGGATGATGATATCACTACCGCCATTGACAAGTATATCAAAAAAACAAAAGCGGATTTACTCACTACTTTTACGCACAAACTCAGCCTGGAAGAAAAACTTTTTGGCAGGAGTGTTACCCGAAAACTGGCATATCAGGGCACCATACCTTTGCTGGCGGTGAAGCGCAAGTAAGTTTTTATGATAAAAAAACACCCCAATCATTGGGGTGTTTTTTTTAGAACTCTGCATTTCCGGGAAAACGTGGGAATGGTATCACATCCCGAATGTTGGTCATGCCTGTAACGAATAGCATTAACCGCTCAAAGCCAAGACCGAAGCCACTATGAGGTGCGGAGCCAAACTTTCGTAATTCCATATACCACCACAATTCTTTTTCAGGTAAGTTTAATTCCTGCACACGCTTTAATAATCTGTCATAACGCTCTTCGCGTTGCGAGCCACCAATGATTTCGCCAATTCCCGGAAAAAGTACATCCATGGCAGCAACAGTTTTGCCATCTTCATTTTGTCGCATATAAAATGCTTTGATGTCTTTAGGATAATTGTATAAGATGACTGGTTTTTTAAAATGCTTTTCTACCAGGAATCGTTCATGTTCCGACTGCAAATCCACACCCCATTCATTTACCAGGTACTGGAATTTCTTTTTCTTATTCGGGTTTGAATTTTTAAGAATATCAATCGCTTCGGTATAGCTTAATTTTTGAAAATCATTTTCAGTAACAAACTTCAGTCTATCCAATAGACTTAATTCACTTCGCTGATCTTGCGGCTTTGTTGCGTCTTCATCTTGTGCGCGCTTATTTAAAAACTCTAAATCTTCTTTACAGTTTTCTAAGGCATAGCGCACCAGGTATTGCAACATATCCATAGCCAATTGCATGTTGTCCTGTATATCATAAAACGCCATTTCAGGTTCTATCATCCAGAACTCTGCAAGGTGGCGCGTAGTGTTCGAGTTTTCAGCACGGAATGTGGGGCCGAACGTATAGATTTCACTTAATGCAAGTGCATAGGTTTCTCCTTCCAGCTGGCCGGAAACGGTAAGGTTGGTTTCTCTTCCAAAAAAATCTTCTTTGTGATTGATGTGACCTTGTTCATCGCGGGCAGGGTTATTTAAATCAAGTGTAGTAACCCGAAACATGGCACCGGCACCTTCTGCATCGGAGCCTGTAATAATGGGTGTATGGATATAAAAGAAACCCCGATCGTTAAAGAATTTATGGATGGCAAAGGCCATTGCATGCCGTATGCGCATCACTGCGCCAAATGTGTTGGTGCGGGCCCGCAAGTGAGCGATTTCACGCAAATATTCAAGGCTTGGGCGGTTTTTAAGTTGAAGTGGAAACGCTTCCGGATCGCAATCACCCAAAATAGTCAGTTCCTGCACTTTCACCTCTACGGCCTGACCTTTTCCAAGTGAGGCAATCAATTCGCCTTTTAGTGATATACAGGCACCTGTGGTGATTCGCTTTAGTGTGGCTTCATCAAGTTGGTTTAATTCTATAACCGCCTGCAGATTTTGAATGGTTGAACCATCATTGATTGAAATGAACTGGTTGTTGCGAAATGTGCGCACCCAACCTTCCACTTTTACCATCTGCCCGCCTGGGCTTGTATTCAATAACTCCTTGATTTTAATCCTTTTCATAATTGCTTTTCATCCAAAATTCAGGACCGCAAAAAACGTCATTTAGATTTTTTAAACAAAATTACAAACGCTTATTCTCCCTTCACTTCCATGTTGTAAGCCACATTTCGTTTTAAATGCTGTAATGAATGCGGCAATTCTTTTTACTAACCACGCTAATTGATAAATTTGTCATGAATATTTATTCATGCAAAAATTAGGATTAAATCAAAGCCTTCAGCAAAAGCTATCTCCCCAGCAGATACAGTTCATAAAACTGTTGCAGGTGCCTACTGCGGAGTTGGAAAATCGCATCGAAGAAGAGTTGGAGTTAAATCCGGTGTTGGAAGAAGGTAGTGATCCCGAAGAAGAAGAATCGCTCGCTGAACAGAATGCGCCTGCGGAATCAGCACCCACCAGTTCATCCAGTGAAGAAGTTGATATAAAAGATTATTTGCGCGATGATGACTACAATAGTTACAAGACGCAATCGGATGGAGACGGTGATGATGAAGAGGACCGTGAGATGCCAATACCCATGGGTACCTCATTGCATGAAACATTACTTACACAATTGGGATTTCTTGGGTTAGACGAGCGTCAGATGTTGATCGGCAAACAATTAATCGGAAGCATTGAGGGCGATGGATATATACGCAGGGATTTAGAATCGATTGTGAACGATCTGGCTTTTTCTCAAGGCATTGAAACTACGTTAGAAGAAACAGAAAAAATACTCAAGCGAATTCAGGCCTTCGATCCGGCTGGTATTGCGGCAAGAAATCTGCAGGAATGTCTCTTGCTGCAGTTAGAGCGCATGGATGACGGCCAGGATGTGGATGTAATTGTTGGCAGACGAATTATCAGCGAATGCTACGAAGAGTTTACCAAAAAGCACTATCAGAAAATTCAGAAAAAACTTGATCTCGATGATGAAGAATATATCCGCGATGCGATTGAACTGATTGTAAGACTCAACCCCAAACCGGGTGGAGAAATCGGATCGGGCATTGCAAAAAATCAATATGTAATTCCTGATTTCCTGCTCAACAATAACAATGGCAAACTGGAGTTGGCGCTCAACTCTCGCAATGCTCCGGAGTTGCGCATCAGCAGATCATACGCTGAAATGTTTAAGGCATATGATAAAAGTGATAAGCGAGATAAGAAGTTGAAAGAAGCAGTTTCATTTGTGAAGCAAAAACTGGATGCAGCAAAGTGGTTTATTGATGCCATTAAACAACGCCAGCACACCTTATTGCGCACCATGCAGGCAATTGTAGATTTTCAGCATGACTATTTCCTGGAGGGCGATGAGACTAAGCTCAAGCCTATGATATTGAAAGATATCGCGCAGATAATCAATATGGATATTTCTACCGTAAGCCGTGTAGCAAGCAGCAAAACGGTGCAAACCGACTTTGGTGTATTTCCATTAAAATATTTTTTCTCAGAAGGTATCTCTACAGATACTGGCGAAGAAGTGAGTAGTCGTGAGGTAAAGCAAATCATTAAAGACTTGATTGAGCAAGAGGATAAGAATAAACCATATTCAGATGACAAGCTGGAAGATTTGCTCAATGAAAAGGGATATAATATCGCCAGGCGCACCGTGGCTAAGTATCGCGAGCAGTTAAATATTCCGGTAGCCCGCTTAAGAAAGGAAATGCGTTGAAAACGGCCGCTCATATTATATCATTTATTTTTCATCCGTTGTTACTCACCACGTATTTGCTGTTGATACTTGGATATTATTTTCCAGCATTTCTTTCTATCCCAACTGCAAATTTCAAAATTGTGTTGTCGCTGGTGTTTGGGTTCACCTTCCTGTTACCGATTGTGAACTTACTTATGTTTAAATATTTCGGAACGATTAGTTCCTATTCAATGCACGAGCGCACCGACCGCATTGTACCTTTTATGGCGATAACAGCCATCTATTCTGTAATGACGTATCTCTTTTATAGCAGGGTTCCTATTGGTGATAGCTTTAATAAGTTATTGGTTATTGTCACAATTTTGGTGCTGGTATCTACCGTGTTCACATTCATTTATAAGATCAGCATTCATAGTCTTGCTGCAGGTGGATTGGTGGGAATACTTTTACCGTTGAATAAGGCAATCGAAAATGGTGCGTTGCTCTGGCCTACTGCCATAGTGCTATTTATCACCGGGATGATAATGTCTGCGCGACTATACTTAAATGCACATTCTCCATTTGAAGTATATAGTGGTGCCGTGTCAGGATTCCTTATCGGTTTTGCAGGTATTTTAGTGTTGTTTTAAATTTTCAATTATGGATTTCCAATTTATAAAACTTGAAGTGACAGGTGGTGTTGCAACGCTTACTCTAAACCGTCCAGAAGTGTACAATGCGTTGAATGATGGAATAACCTACGAAATACAGGATGCATTGAAGCTGGCAGCGAAAGATGCATCCGTTCGCGTAATAGTGTTAACCGGATCAGGCAAAGCTTTTTGTTCTGGTCAGGATTTAAAGGCAGCTTCCGGACAGGAAAAGAGATCGTTTATGCAATCATTGCACAAACGATATAATCCTATCATCAGCGCAATGCGCTCCATGCCCAAACCCATTATCTGTAGACTAAATGGCGTGGCAGCCGGGGCAGGTTGCTCATTGGCACTCGCGTGCGATATGATTATAGCCAGTGAAGAAGCAACATTAATTGAAGTATTTGTAAACATCGGGTTGGTACCAGATTCTGGTTCATCTTATTTTCTACCTCGCTTGATAGGCATGGCAAAAGCATTTGAACTTTGCAGTATGGGTAGCAAGGTGAAAGCTGCTGAAGCGCTTCAGTTAGGTCTTATCAATAAAGTTGTTTCTGCAGATCAACTGGATGCTGCTGTGAAAGAGTATACTGATTATTTTGCCCAGGCTCCAACAAAAGCAATCGGACTAATAAAACGTATGCTTAATAAATCAACCACAGCCACACTGGAAGAAATGTTAGAGTATGAAGCGTATTGTCAGGAGATTGCCGGCACCTCTGAAGATTATAAGGAAGGAGTTTCAGCTTTTCTTGAAAAGCGAAAAGCTGTTTTCACAGGCAGGTAATCAAAATCCGTTTAATCCTATACCCACGGTAAGTGAGTTCATATTAGTTCCTTTCGGGCCTTTATTATCCTGGAACATATCTGATAGATTATAGAACATAAATGCACTGAGTGAACCAATACCGACACGGGTATAAACACCGTAGCGCATGGTTTCCAAACCGTGATTCAATTTGTTTTTTATTTTCACCACTTCGCCCAGATCGGTATATCTTACTTTTGTAAAGGCATCATATAAAAATCCGATGCGACCACCCACTGCAAAATTGAAACTACGGGCAAGGTCCTCAGGTTTGGTGTCAAAACGAAATTCTACTGGTATCTCAAAATAGTTAGTCACGAACATAGATTTGTTGGCGGCTTTCGGATATATCGTATTTGCGTTAAGCAGGTTGTACTGTTCAATTTGGGTAGCTGCAGGTACTCCACCCGGACCTAATTCTTCTTCATTGATTAAAGTAGCTCCGTCATTAAACTTCCAGCGTTCAAGGCTTAGGCCAAATCCCGGATTGAAACTGAATTTTGATTTACCGAAACGGAAAGGATACTGATAATAAACATTAACGGTACGTGAACCCCAGAACCCTTGATTCCAGGTATCTGGTGCATGTATGCTCACATTTACGCCTAAATCAACCAGGAATAGTCCAGGAAGGTTAGGAGTATGGCTTTTTGTTTCTTTTTCAGGTTCAGATTGGCCAAATGCAATTCCTGCGAAGAGGAGAAATAGTATAAAAAGGCTGTTTTTCTTCATTCTTCTGGGTTATCGTACCATAACGGCTGTTAATTGCCTTTATTTTTATCGATTCAAATAAAAACCCTAACCCGTTTGTTGGATTAGGATTTTAAAGTGGGCCCGGAGGGATTCAAACCCCCAACCTTCTGATCCGTAGTCAGATGCTCTATTCAGTTAAGCTACGGGCCCAAAAAGGTGTGCAAATGTAGCTAAATAATGATTTTCACCAAAAAAGTTTATTACTCTTCGGTTTCCATTTTAACCAAGCTCTTAATCAGCAATAGATGTCACCTTTTATGCTGTGTATTTTCATTTTGGCCATCTTGTGTTGGCGACCATTTCATTTTACATAAAGGTGCCTGAATCAATGTTGCTTTTGTATAAGGTGTGCTGCAGCCTGTGAGGTAGCTTTGGGTGTTTGATTTTCTTCCCATCGTGACAAAGTGATAAACAGAATTACCAGGGCAACAATAATCAGAAAGAAAGTGAAGATTCTGACAATCAGTTTTATTTTTCGTTCTTCTTCATGCTGCTTCAGGATGGCCCCATAATTCCGGAACCGCTCACTGCCACGGGCAGTGATACGCTGTCTGCGCAACCGGATTTCATGTTTACCCATGATACTTCAATTTAATATTAAAATTTTTGCGCAATTGGTCCAACGCCCGATACGTGCGCATTTTCGCCCCGCTCTCTGTCATATCTAAAATGAATGCGATTTCTTTAAAATCTTTATCTTCAAAAAATCTGAGTTCAAGCACTTGTATCATTTCAGTGGGAAGCTCATTCATATAATGAATAAGTTGCTCAATCAATTCTTCATCCCACTCTTCGTCCGTAGTTCGTTCAATCAATTCGCGCACTTTTAATTCTTCGATGCTGAATACTTTAGTGCCTTTGCGTTTGCGATAGTATTTGTTTATCTCATTGCCGGCAATTTTATACAACCAGGCAGAGAATGGTATGCCCCGAAACTCATAACGATTAATATTATGTAATGCATTCACAAAAGTTTGTGAGCATAAATCACCGGCCACGTCTTCATCATCTGTTTGCCGAAATATATAATTGAAGATTTTGTCAAAGTACTTTTCATAAATCACTCCAAAAGCCTGGGCATCTTTTTTAGATTTTTCCAGCACTTCCTGCTCTTTTCGGATTTCATCGTCCGTCATGCGATAAGGTTTGGTGTGATAACATCTTAATAATCCGAAAGTATCATCAAAGTCACAAGCGCTTGACGATGGATTTAATTTGAATTCAATATTTTCAGCTAATCAGCAACTATTGCCGTTCAGAATTATTTATTGCACAGCCTTCTATTAATGAGTAGATTTCGATATTAACTT
>JALOMN010000060.1 GCA_025455445.1 Cyclobacteriaceae bacterium | reverse complement strand
AAAATTAAATTCACTTATCGCTACTGAGGAAAATGCCCACCTGCCCATCCACAACTTATCTACCTTCTTTCGCTATTCAGAAAGCGCAATGGAGTTTTATAATTTACAGGCAAAAATTGGTCAGAGTTTTGTATCCGATACACTCGTATTCAAGTATAATGGCACAGCAGAATTAAGCGACTTTAATAATAAAGTAAACATTAAGGCCACTTTAAAAAACTCAGTGATTCATCCGGATGACATTGCAAAATTCGCTTCAGGCACACAACTTTTCGATCAACCCATAACCCTGAATGGTAACATCACTGGCAAGATATCCCGATTGACTTATCAACAGATGGATATCCGTGTAGGACAAACAGAACTAAAAGGCAAACTTGAATTAGATGGATTGCCAGCCATCAATGAGACCTTTATATCACTATCCATTCGCAATGGCAATGTCAACATACGCGATTTAAAATTCCTGTTTACCGACCCGGTGTATGATCGAATTCAGACGCTGGGCAAATTCAGGCTTACAGGTAAATTCACAGGCTTTACGAATGACTTTGTAGCCAATGGTGATTTTCGCGGAGACTTTGGACAAATTAAATCGGATATCAATTTAAAAATTGATCAAGTGATGATCGACCGATCTGAATATGATGGGAACCTGCAACTCACGAACTTTAACTTAGGACAATTCTTTCGCGACACCTCTACGTTTCAGTTTGTAACGCTCAAAGGAAATATAAAAGGGAAAGGCCTCACACAAGAAACTGCTGATTTCAACCTGAGTGGTACAATCAGTTCCATTGGCATTCTCAAATATGAATATCAAAATATAATTACCGATGCTCGTTTTGCTAAAGAGTTATTTATAGGAAAAATTGATATCAATGATCCCAATCTGCAACTCAATGCAGTGGGCTCACTGAATATCCGCCCAGGCTATGAAGTCATTAAAATATCAGCCCGACTAGATACCCTACACGCAGACAAGTTGGGCCTTGTTAATAAATCGCTATTTGTAAGCAGCAATATTGATATAGATACCAAAGGTCTTGAATTGGATAGTTTGTTTGGAAAAATCGTATTACGAAATGCATTCGTAAATTATGAAGATGAAACGCTTAGTCTCGATTCAATTAATATAAATTCATTTATGGATGAAGACAATCTGCGCAATCTCAGATTAAGTAGCTCCTTTGCTGATGTCACATTAAAAGGTAATTTTTACTATTCTACCTTATTTAAGGATATTCAGAAATTCGTGTATGAATTTAAATTAAATGCCCGCAACAACAAGGATGAACTCCTTCAGTATTATGCTTCTAAACCGAGAGAAGCCAGAGATTACATAACCTCATTTACGATAGAATTAAATCATATCAATCCGGTTTTAAAATTGCTCCGAACAGGAGTAACCGTATCTGATAACACGCTCATAGATGGCAAATTTTTTAATGGTTACACAATTGGCTTGCAGGCTTACAGCGAAATAGATTCCGTATCCTATTCCGGCAAATACTTTTTGGGTAATGAATTAGAGTTTTCAGGGTCTAAAATATCAGACAGTACCATCGTGTTGGCGATGCTTACACTTAATTCGAAAAAACAAATCATTTCTTCTTCATTAGCAACTACTAATTTATTCAGTGAGGCTATCTGGGACAAAGATCACATTGATTTTAATATTGATTTCGAACAGGAAAAAACCACTAATTATTTAAAACTAAAATCTGAAATTGATTTTTTATCTGACAGCACAAAAATTCGAATATTACCCACTACAATAAAAATACTTGAAAAAGAATGGTCGATAAATCAAAGTAATTATATCCTAAACAATGGCCGCGAGTGGATGGTCTATCAGTTAGGATTGAGGCATGATAACGAAACGATTTTACTTGATGGTAAACTCTCCGATAATCCAGACGAAAGTTTACAACTGTACTTTAATAATCTTAATCTGGATGTATTAAATTCACTTGGCACATCGAAGTTTAGTGGCGTAGTAAATGGGAATATACAAGCCAAAGATGTGTATGATAAATTCTTTCTACAAAATGATTTAACGATTAAAGATTTTGAAGTAGATAATTTCCTGATAGGAAATATTTATGGAACCAATATCTGGAATCAGGAAGAAAAACGATTTGATATTCATTTCACTATTGACCGTTTAGAAAAGCGCACACTCACTCTGGAAGGGTATTACAATCCGGATAACAGTAATCCATTGAAAGTAAGTGCTGTGTTGGAAAAAACCAACATTAAAATTATTGAACCCTTTTTAAAAGGAATATTTTCACAGATGGATGGCACCCTTTCGGGCTTCTACAATATTGAAGGAAGCCTGGCAGCACCCCGCATTCAGGGAGATGGAAAAATTGAAGATGGAAAAATCATGATCGACTATCTTAAAACTCTTTATTCATTCAGCGGTAAGCTGCGCATGACCCCCGACAAAATAATCTTCGAGGATTTTGATATGCTGGATGCATTTAAAAATAAAGGTTACCTGGATGGCTATCTCACACATCGGAATTTTGATCGGTTCAGAATTAACCTGGATGCCGTGTTCACCAACTTCCAGGTAATGAACACCACGCAGAAAGATAACAGCCTTTTTTACGGTCAGGCATATAGCACAGGCAAACTAAATATCCTTGGGCCATTAGATAATATGAAAATCTCTGCCACCGCCCGCACCTCAAAGAATACCAAAATTTATATACCAATTAGCGGAACAGAATCCGTTCAAAAAAGTGAATACATCCGGTTTATCGACTTGAATGATTCAACACAAAATGAACAGATAAAAACCAAATTAACACAAACGCAAGAACTCACCGGTATTACATTGGATCTGAATCTCGACATCACACCCGATGCATATGCTGAAATCATTTTTGACATTGTTGCTGGAGACATCATTCGGGGCTATGGCAATGGCGACATCAAGTTGCAACTGGATACCAAAGGTGAATTTAACATGTTTGGTCTTTTCGAATTTGAAAGTGGTAACTATAACTTCACGCTATACGATATTATCAATAAAGAATTTAATATTGGTAAAGGCAGTCGTATCAGTTGGTATGGCGACCCTTACGCTGGTGTAATGAATGTGAACGCCAATTACAGGCAACTTGCTTCACTGGGCCCCATTCTTGAAAACCAGGTGAGTGCGAATGCCCTCTCCTCTCCGCAAATCAGAAGAAAATATCCGATTGAAGTGCTTCTTAAACTGGATGGCCCAATGCTCTCGCCACAAATACAGTTTGATATACAAGCCAAAGATTTACCCGAATCTATTGTGGTAGAAGGCGAACCTGCCCCGGTAAGATTAAACTTTCAATTCAGTGCATTTAAATCAAGATTAGATGAACAAGAATTAAAAAGACAAGTATTTAGTTTAATCGTGTTGCGCAGGTTCTCCTCACAGGATGCATTCAGCACCAGTGGATCCATTTATAATAGTGTGAGTGAATTTCTCTCCAATCAGCTTAGCTATTGGCTCACCCAGGTTGATCAAAATCTAGAGATTAACATTGATCTTGGCACGATGGATCAGGAAGCATTCAATACATTTCAGTTACGTCTCTCCTATTCATTCTTAAATGGAAGGTTAAGAATCACCCGCGATGGTTCCTTCTCCACTGAATATGCTAAAACAGATGTAGCAAGCATGCTGGGCGACTGGACAATCGACTACTTGCTTACCCCGGATGGCAAGCTTAAAGTGAAAATGTTTAGCCGATCTAATTTTAACTCGACTACAACTAATGCATATGGTACACAAACCGCAATGACAACCGGTGTAAGTTTACTGCACACGCAAAATTTTAACAAATTAAAAGACTTACTGAATACAAGCCGCGAAAGACGCAAAAAAGAATTGGAGGAAAATCCTACTCAGGAAGAAGGTATTCTTGAAGAAATTGAAAACAATGAGTAAGCTAAATAGGATGAACATACCAGTTCATTTTCGTATCGCGCTGACGAGTGTTTTTTTACTATTCTTTGGTTTTACGGCTCATACACAACAGCTCGCCTCAGATTCAATTAATCATAAACGACTTACTGGTGTAATTATTGGCACAGGAGCCACCTACACAGCAACGCTGATTGCGCTTAACAATATCTGGTACAGCCAATATGACAAGCAATCATTCCATTTCTTCAACGATGCCAGTGAGTGGAAACAAGTAGATAAGGTAGGCCACCTGTATTCAACCTTTCAATTATCATCCATACAATCACAACTATTCCAATGGAGTGGTGTGCCGAAAAAGAAATCAGATCTCTATGGCACACTTACTGCCTTTGTGATGATGTCTTCCATCGAAGTGATGGATGGATTCTCTGCAGGTTATGGTGCCTCAGCAACTGATTTATTAGCCAACGGAATTGGAGCTGGCATATTCCTTGGGCAACAGGCATTGTGGAAAGAAACCCGCATATATCCTAAATTCTCATTTCACACTACTGAATTCGCAGACCAACGTCCAGGCACGTTAGGGTCCACCCTGGCAGAACAAATTATAAAAGATTATAACGGCCAAACTTATTGGCTTTCTATCGACATGGACAAATTTATGCGGTTTCCAAAATGGCTAAATCTTGCTGTGGGCTATGGAGCCGAAAACATGATTTATGCGCAGGATGAGATGAACATCGAAGCGGGATTATATCCCTACAGGCAATATTACCTGGCAATTGACTTCGACCTTACCGGCATCCATTCACGTTCAAAATTGGTGAATACGCTCATCTACTTTGCAAATATGATTAGGTTACCCGCCCCGGCATTAGAGTTTTCTCAAAATAAAGTAAAGGCATATGCCTTTTATTTTTAAGGAAGCGATCAACATATCTGCTATTTTCATAAATTCGAAAACTAAACCTCAACGCAATGGATTTAACTTCCTTCCTTAAAAAGTATGCAGACCAGATCGGTGGTCAATACACCGAATACAATGAAGAACAATCAATCATTATCGTGCCCGTTTCGGGTAATCGCTATCAAACAGTGATTGGTACGATTAAAAAGAATGATCTTTACAATCGCAAACTGGTTACCATAAGTTCAAAAGTATGTGATGTGAATCCGTCTATTGACTTCAGATTATTGCTTGAACAAGCTGCCTTTTTCAATTATTGCCGCTTTGCGATACATGAAAATCATATTGTGATTGAAGCTGTGACTGCCCATGATGGTATTGATGAAAAATCAGTAAGCGAAATGGTGCAGGAAGTTGCCAACCTGGCCGACCAGTACGAATTGAAACTGACTGGCTCTGATAAGCACTAAGAGTGCATATTACACGCTTGCTTATTTAATCATCACCAAAATAGGTTTTAGTAGTTACCTTTGCTGATAATGCAAGCCGGCTTATCGCCACGACATGTCGGGGAGGAAAGTCCGGGCAACACAGAGCATCGTACTTCCTAACAGGAAGGTGCCCTGACTTGTCGGGGTAACAGACAGTGCCACAGAAAATAAACTACCTCATTCCGATTCGTTCGGGCCGGGGAAAAGGTGAAAAGGTGGAGTAAGAGCCCACCGCCCTGGTGGCGACATCAGGGGCATGGTAAACCTTACGAGTTGAAAGGCCAAATAGGTCACGTCCACGAAAGTGATTAGCTGCTCGCTAATAGTTAACGCTGGCGTGATTGGGTAGGCTGCTAGATCCTGATGGCAACGTCAGGGCGAGATAAATGATAAGCACCCTGACGGTTCCGTCAGGGTACAGAACCCGGCTTACAGGCTTGCATTTTTTTAAATTAATTTTCTACTAAAAAGAATAATTGTGCCCAAAGTATTACTCATCGAAGACGAAGCAGCCATCCGTGCGGTGCTGAAAGATATTTTAAAAGACCAGAAAGAACTGAAGCTGGAAGTAGACGAAGCAAAAGATGGTGCAGAAGGATTGGCCAAACTGGAAAGTGAAGTCTATGACGTTGCCTTTTGCGACATCAAAATGCCAAAGATGGATGGTATGGAAGTGCTTCAGCAAGCCAAAGAAAAAGGAATAGGCACCACCTTCATTATGATTTCCGCACACGGCACCACCGAAATTGCAGTAGATGCTACCAAACTAGGGGCATATGATTTCCTTCAAAAGCCACCCGACCTCAACAGGTTGTTAATAACGCTGCGAAATGCACTTGATAAAAACCATTTGGTTAAAGAAACCAAAACACTCAAGAAAAAAGTATCACAGAAGTATCAGATAATCGGTAATTCAAAACCGATTAAGGATGTATTGGAGATGATTGAAAAAGTGGCACCCACAGATGCGCGGGTGTTGATTACGGGGCCGAACGGCTCGGGAAAAGAATTAGTGGCGCGTCAGTTACATGAAAAAAGTGCCCGCAGCAACGGGCAGTTTGTGGAGGTTAATTGCGCGGCTATTCCTTCCGAGTTAATTGAAAGCGAGCTTTTCGGTCATGAAAAAGGAGCATTTACCTCCGCCATAAAACAACGATTGGGAAAATTTGAATTGGCTGAAGGCGGTACAATTTTTTTAGATGAAATCGGTGATATGAGCCTGGCTGCGCAAGCAAAAGTGTTGCGCGCTTTACAGGAAAATAAAATTACCCGGGTGGGTGGTGATAAAGATATTGCTGTAAACGTGCGCGTGTTGGCGGCTACCAACAAAGACTTGAAAAAAGAAATCGCGGAAGGTCGTTTCAGAGAAGATTTATATCACCGCCTTTCGGTGATTGTCATTAAAGTGCCATCCTTAAACGAGCGGAAGGATGATATTGAAATTCTGGTGGATAAATTTCTGGATGATATTGCCCATGAATATGGAACACGCAAAAAAGAAATAAATAAAGAAGCGCTGAAGTTGCTTCAACAACATGACTGGACTGGAAACATCCGTGAATTAAGAAATGTAACGGAACGTTTGGTAATCATGAGTGAGGATGTAATCAACCCCACCGAAGTAAAGAAATACCTGTAGGAATCAGATTCTCTTGGTAGTCTCTTCCTTTTTGATCTCCTTCTTGGAATAAGTAGGACAGGTATACTGGCTGCACGCTGTCAATAGACCGAGAAGAGCTGCAAATGCGAAAACTTTCTTCATAGATATGATTTTTGATTATAACAAAGATATTAATCTTTTGTCTTCCTGCAAATAATAGGTTCGAATCCTGGCCACAGGTAACTTATAGCCTACCCAACCAATAGATTACAACCCCGCACATCGCTATTATCCATCCGTCCTAAAACCTCAAACTTTTTGTCCTCGTACAGCGTCCCTAAATCCTGGGTTTCAATAAATGCGCAAGAATGAAAATTAGCTAAATCAATCACATTTATACCACCCGTTTTTCCAACAGGAAGTAGCTCAAATGGATCATTGATATTGCGGATCATTATCTTCATACAGGCGGGTTGCTCATAAAATCCTGAACCCATTGAATAGGCCTGCGACATCAATTCTGTCATTCCATACTCCGAATAAATATGATTGACATGGAAGCGTTGTTTGAGATAATTATGCAATTCTTCGCGGATAAGTTCTTTGCGCCTGCCCTTCATACCACCGGTTTCCATAATGATACAATGACTTAAATCAATGTCATTGGCCTCAGCCAGGTCAAGCAAAGCAAATGAAACTCCCCACAATATTACTTTGCGGTGATCTCCCCGCAATGCATCGAG
>JALOMN010000442.1 GCA_025455445.1 Cyclobacteriaceae bacterium | reverse complement strand
AATTTGCAAAGTGCGAACAATTAATCAATTCATTTAATGAATTCAAAGAAAAATTGAAGCGCGCACCAAATTTACCGGGTATCGACTAACTAAAAAATTCAAGCCTGCTTTATCGGGTTGCGACAGTTATGACTAACTTTGCGCGTTAATCATTTATCACGATGAAAATATTTTGCTTAGTTGGATTTTTTGTTTTTGTCACCTTGGCAAGCTCCGCTCAATCTGACTTTATTGTCAAGTTACCGAATGACACCCTTTACGGTGAGGTGAGAATACAATCGTACGATCAGCAGGACAGGATTCAACTTATTGCCAACAAGAAAAAAGAAAATTTTAAGGCTACACAATTGGCATTCGTTTCCATAAAAGGTGAAATCTATAAAGCGCAGAAATTAGAGAACAGTATCAGAATGATGAAGCTTCTGAAAGAAGGCTTTCTGAGCATCTATGCATTTAAAGTAGAAAATCAAAGTTCCTTTGAAGGGCGCATGCTGGTTAGAAAAGATGGCACCTCCATGGAAGTGCCCAATCTATCATTTAAAAAAGCGATGACGGCTTACCTGGCAGATTGCAAAACCGTTTCCGATATGATCAAGAACGGTTCCTACTCGCGCAACGATTTGGAAAAAATAGTGGACGATTATAATACCTGTATGGTTTCAGGTTCAGGTGAGATTGCCTCGGTAAAAGCTAAAAGCGAAGAGCAGTCAACCATTCAAAATGAGAAAATAGAAATGATAAATGACTTTACCAAAAAAGTTGCTGCGCTTGATTTTGAATCCCGCAAAGATGCCCTTGAAATACTGCAAGACATGCAATCTAAAGTATCCAGAAATGAAACAATACCCAATTACCAGGTAGAAGCTCTTAAATCATTATTGGCAGCCCAACAATCAATTCAGCCAGATTTAGAAAAACTAATTTCCGTTCTGAAAGATAAAGGCTAAAACAAAGCTGTTTTCTTTTTAAGATTTTCAGTGGCTTAAAATATATTACCAACACACACGCTAATGGATAATTTTTTTGTTCATCCGAATATTGCAGAAGCGCAAACACTAAGCACTGATTTCTATCTGAAAGAAGAATATTACCAACAGGCCAAAGAGAAAATATTTGCGAATAGCTTTCACTTTATTGGCGATACTGAAAAGATGAAAGAAAAAGGTTGGGTAACTCCTGTAAACCTGCTCGATAATTATCTGGATGAGTCTTTGATACTCACACGCGATATGCAAGACCAGCTTCATTGCCTCTCTAATGTGTGCACCCATCGTGGTAACTTAATGGTAGAGCATCCATGCAAAGTAAAGGACATACGCTGCAGCTACCACGGACGCAGGTTTCAACTCAACGGTCAGTTTTTATCCATGCCAGAATTTAAGGAGGTGCATAATTTTCCTTCTGAGGCAGACCACCTAACCTCGCTGCCATTACATCAGTGGGGAAATTTATTGTTCACTTCATTAAAAAAAGATATTGACGCACCACGTTTCTTCAAAGAAATGAGTGAGCGCGTAGGTTGGATGCCGTTGCATGAATTTACTTTCCGGCCCGAATTATCAAAAGATTACATAGTAGATGCTCACTGGGCACTGTATTGCGAAAACTACCTGGAAGGTTTTCATATTCCCTTTGTGCATGCCGATTTAAATTCGGTAATCGACTATGGAAACTACACAGTAGAATTATATCCGTATTCTAATTTACAATTAGGGATTGCCAAAGAAGGTGAACTGGTTTTTGATTTACCATCTTCCTCACCCGATTTCGGTAAAAAAGTAGCGGGTTATTATTTCTGGGTGTTCCCCAACATGATGTTTAATTTCTATCCATGGGGACTATCGATAAACATAGTGAAGCCGCTTGCCATCAATAAAACAAAAGTATCCTTCCTGTCATACGTGTGGGATGAAAGCAAACTTCGCCAGGGAGCCGGTGGCGATTTGAATAAAGTAGAGCTTGAAGATGAAGCCGTAGTACAGAATGTGCAGAAAGGAATTCGATCCAGATTCTACACGCATGGCCGTTATTCTGTTACACGCGAAATGGGCACGCATCATTTCCATAGATTGATTGCAGCGTTTATGAATGCATGATTCAGCGATTATTGGAGGGCCTAATCATTTCTAAGACTTCAGGATTGGTAAATATTATTACAACCATGGTCACTACAACCACTAATACAAATATCAACTGCGTGGTGATATATAATCCAAAACCTTTGAAGAATGCTTTCCCCCTTCCTTGTTCCTTGAAAAAGTCAGCATAGGAATATGAAATGAAGAGTATGGTAACAACAAGTGATACTCCATTGGGAATGAACTTACCTGTAATTATATATAACACGAGGCTCAAAATACTCAGCCAGTAAATATGCCCCTGCACATAAAGTGGCAATACCAGGTGTTCAATATAATTAAGGCCCTGTTTACGGAAGAAAATATACCTGGAACAATACGCCTGGATAGCAATTAGAATAAACGAGAGTGCTTTCAAATTG
>JALOMN010000059.1 GCA_025455445.1 Cyclobacteriaceae bacterium | reverse complement strand
TCAGTGGCAAATTTGATCATCCGCAACACACACGGCAATCCGTTTTAGCATTTCAAATAAGAATACTACCGCTTCCAACTTTAATCTAACGTTAAGCAGTTGCTTTATAATAACTTCATGTTTCTAAAAACTCAGAAACTATGAATCGTGAACAGTTTATTAAATCTCTCGGCTTGCTTACGTTAAGTGGAGTTAGCGCTAATGCATTTTTATCTTCCTGCACCGGTAAAACTACTTCTGAATCCAGTGATACTAGTACCATGATTACAATTCCGTGGGCTTTCAAAATCTCATTAGCAGAATGGTCTCTGCATAAAGCACTCTTTGCAAAGGAATTTGACAACCTTGAATTCCCCGCTAAAGCAAAAAATGAATTTGGAATAAGCGCGGTGGAATATGTAAACCAATTCTTCATGGATAAGGCGAAAGACACAACCTATCTAACTGAATTGAATAAACGAGCAGCGGATGCAGGTGTTACCAATGTACTTATCATGTGCGATGGTGAAGGAGAGATGGCAAACCTCGATGCTAAAAAGAGAATGGAGGCGGTTGAGAATCATTATAAGTGGGTGGAAGCCGCTAAATTTCTTGGCTGTCATTCCATACGGGTAAATTGTTTTGGTATTGGCACAGCCGAAGAGGTAGCGAAAGCTGGTGCAGATGGATTACGCAAACTAAGTGAGTTTGCACAGCCATTGGGCATAAATATAATCGTGGAGAATCATGGAGGCTATTCCTCGAATGGACAATGGTTGTCAGGTGTGATGAAGGAAGTGGGTATGAGCAATTGTGGCACGCTTCCAGACTTCGGAAATTTCTGCACCAAGCGCGATGGGGTAGGCGAATGGGACGGAAAATGTATTGAAGAATATGATCGTTATAAGGGTGTTGAGGAGATGATGCCATTTGCTAAAGGGGTGAGCGCCAAAGCAAATAATTTTGATGAGCAGGGAAATTGTATCGAAACAGATTATTCGAAAATGTTACCAATTGTAAAAGCCGCAGGATATACCGGTCATATTGGAATAGAATATGAAGGCAGTGTATTGAGTGAAGCAGAGGGTATTAAAGCTACCAAGGCATTGCTCGAGCGAGTGGGAGCTACCTTATAAAAATTTATCAGGTTTATTTGAATTAATGCCGGGCAATCTTAGTCCGGCATTTTTATTTGTGATCTAAAACAACTGCAGTATGTGTGTATTCTCAAGAAAGAACCAGATGAAGAAGCCATTCATACACAATGCAGAAAGAAAATTGAGCCACATCGTGTAAGCAAAATTTGCTTTCAGAGGATTTTTAAGTACCAACCCAAACCACATCAAAAAGAATATTACAACAGGGCTAAGCCAAATCAGAAATTGAAATCCATAACGCATTTCATAGTAAGAATAGAAATACCACAGATAGCAAGCGGTGGCTACAGTGAAGATAATGAGCACGAAAAGAAACGTTCCCCTTATGCCAAGTATTAAACTGAGGGTGCGATCTCCACGTTTGGCATCTTCTTCATGCTGATATATTTGTGTCATGGGATACGTGCCTAACAAAAGCAATGTGGACAACAAGGCGGGAATCAACACACGGGCATTAACCAGGCTTTCAAACTCAAAACCATTAATGCCAGCATAGCACATTAAGAATGTAAAGAAACCCTGAAAGATACCCACCGTAAGCCATCCACCAATTGGATATTTCTTTAACCGAATGGAAGGATGACTATACGCTTTTGAAATAATTCCATAAATAAACAACATGGCCGCGAAGAGCATACTTACTTTAATTAACCCGACTACGATGGCAACAAAGTCGAATAACAACGACAAATAATATAGCCCTTTATTTACAGGTGGTGGATTTTTCAGTCCGCCAATACTGCCTTCATCTTTATCAAAGTAACTATTGAATCCGTTACTGGCCGGGTAAAGAAATAAATGAATAAGTATGAACGACCACAGCATACGGCTTTCTGTGAAATTTGGGGAGATACCCAACGCAAAGAAATACACAGGCATAAGAAAAAAAGAAAAGGGAATACGCAGATGAAGCCAGGCAGATTTTGAGAACATTGATTTGAAGTATATAATAAATAACAATATCGATAACTAAGGGTTCAATCACCAAGACTTAGTATTATTAAATTTGTTGTTACAAATGTTAATCTCTCTGATGTAATTTTTGTTATACTTGATGTTATGAGTTATATCACCGCCATTGGCACAGCAACACCTAAAAATAAATTCAGCCAGGCAACGATTGCTGAATTTATGATCAAAGCTATGCAGTTGGGCGAATCAGAGGCGCGCAAACTGCGTTCCGTCTATCGCATGACAGGAATTGACTCCAGGCACTCAGTACTTTCTGACTACGGCAAGACACAAGACTTTGATTTTTTCCCTAACTCACCAGGTATCGATGCATTTCCTTCTACACGGCAGCGCGGAGAGTTATTTAGAAAGAATGCATTGGCCCTGAGTGTGGAGTCAATAAATAATTGTCTATCTGTTCTTACCGAGTTTGATAATAAATCCATTACACATCTCATTGTGGTGAGTTGCACCGGAATGTATGCGCCAGGATTAGACATAGATTTAATTCAGGCACTAAATCTTAATTCGCACACACAAAGACTGTGTATCAACTTTATGGGTTGCTATGCCGCTTTCAATGCCATTAAGCAGGCGGATTACATCTGCCGTGTGCAAAAAGATGCCAAGGTGCTGATTGTTTGTACGGAGTTGTGCAGCATTCATTTTCAAAGTGAAAATACCGATGATAATTTATTAGCCAATGCATTGTTTTCCGATGGTTCTGCAGCACTGTTAATGCAGTCTTCACCTGTTGCAGGAATTAATCTTCATCCGGTAAGTTTCTTTGCCGATCTGGCTCCGGAAGGCGCATCTGATATGGCGTGGATGATTGGCGATTTGGGTTTTGAAATGCGTCTTTCATCGTACGTCCCGGAAATCATAAAAAGCGGTATCCATCAACTTATTCAGCGGCTTTTTCAACAGATTGATTCCAACATTGGTGAAATAGATTTCTTTGCTATTCATCCCGGAGGCAAAAAGATTTTAGAAACCATCGAGAAGGAGTTGCAAATAACACATGCGCAAAATGAGCACGCCTATCAAGTATTAAAGCATTTTGGAAATATGTCTTCACCCACGGTGCTTTTTGTATTGCAGCAAATTTTCGAAAGGCTGAAAGTAGAGGATGACCATAAGAAGATACTCAGTGTAGCCTTTGGCCCCGGGCTTACACTCGAAAGCATGATCCTGGAAGTAATCAATCACACTAATGGCAATTGATTTTTCAACGCGATCAGAAGCGGAGGAGCTCATGGACGATCTTGCCTGCCAGGGTGAAGTGGTAAACCAGACGTTACGCGAATTAGACTTTATCAATCAATGGCTTGGTGGAAATCAAATAACAATTAGTGCAGTTAAGGAAATCTGGAAACGGTTACCCAAAGATCAAACCATTACAATTGCTGACTTAGGTTGTGGTAGTGGTGAGATTTTACGGATAATGGCTCAGTTAGCAATAAAGGAAAACAGAAATGTGCAATTGATAGGCTTTGATGCAAATCCTAAAATAATTGAATATGCCCGGATGCATTCAAATGAATTCCCTAACATTTCATTCGAAGCACAAAATGTATTTTCATGTGACTTTCAGAAAAGAAAATTTGATATCGTAACAGCGACCTTATTTATGCACCACTTTTCTAAAGCAGACCTGGTCAATTTATTGTCTTCGTTAATAAAGCAGACATCCAAGGCGATCATCATAAACGATATCCATCGTCATCATTTTGCGTATTATTCAATTAAGTGGCTCACGCAATTATTTTCGCGTTCAGAAATGGTGAAGTTTGATGCACCCTTATCGGTACTTCGTGCATTTACAAAACAAGAGTGGAAAGATATTATGGGTTGCTTGCATGAAAAGCGTTATACATTAAGTTGGAAATGGGCTTTCCGTTGGAAATTAATTGTAAAATTGAGCCCTGTTTAAACTCTGGCATAATTTTTACTAATTTGTATCATTAAGAATTCTAAAATTCAATTTATTATGAATAAAAAACTTATTTCGTTTGCCTTTATTCTGGTGGTGCTAGGCGCCTGCAATTCCTCAATGCTTGGTAAAAAGGTTAAGGAGCCTTTCCGTGGCAATGCCTATGAATCAAACAACCGATTTTTCCGTGCCACCGGCAAGGGAGAAAGTTCACAAGACAACATTGCCCGCGGAAAAGCCGATATTGATGCTAAAGCTCAATTGGCTGGACAGGTAAACACAACCATGAAACAGGTAGCTGACCAATATCTTGGTCAAACTGAAAACGAACGGGCAGCAGATGTGGCTGATAAATTTCAAAGTCTTGTGCGCCAGGTGATGAATACCGACATGGCTGACTTACGCAAAATTGGCGAGCAGAAATATTTCAATAAGAAGGAAAATAAATATACTGTATTCATGGCCTATGAAATAAAAAAGAATGCCATGTTTCGCTTTATGAAAAAGCAAGCTAAAGTTGACAAGACAATTAATGAACGCCAGATGGACCTAATAGAAAAAATACTGGATGAGCAAATTAAGTTGTCGGAAGATGAAGAGGATAACAATTGAGATTCAACATTTAGAGGATTTTAAAAGTAAAGGCCAATAATTATTGGCCTTTGCTTTTGCATATACTTCGTACATTATTATTTGGCTTCGGTCATCTTTTCGGCAGTTTCGGCAATCTTAAGTTGATTTATAAATTCATCTACTTCGCCATTCATCACGGAAGGAAGATTATGTTGTGTGTAACCAATACGATGATCAGTGACCCTGCTTTGAGGATAGTTATACGTCCTTATTTTTTCAGAGCGATCTCCACTGCGCACTTGTGATCTGCGTGAGGCACCTATTTCCGCGTTTTGTTTTTCAACCTCAATTTCATAGAGCTTTGTCCGTAGCATTTGAAGTGCGCGCTCTCGGTTTCCATGTTGTGAGCGCTCTACCTGGCAAGTAATAACAATTCCCGAAGGCTTGTGTGTAAGTTGTACTTTCGTTTCAACCTTATTTACATTTTGTCCACCGGCACCGCTGGAGCGCGCTGTTTGAAATTCCAGATCGGCTGGATTAATTTCTACATCTACATCTTCGGCCTCTGGCAATACAACCACTGAAGCAGCTGAGGTATGCACACGACCTTGTGTTTCAGTAGCAGGTACACGCTGCACACGATGCACACCCGATTCAAATTTCATTAAACCGTAGGCACCATCACCCACCACTTCAGTAATAACTTCTTTATAACCCCCCGCTGTGCCTTCAGTAACATCCATTACCTGGAACTTAAATCCCCTGCGTTCGCAAAACCGCTGATACATGCGCCATAAGTCTCCCGCAAAAATGGCAGCTTCATCACCACCCGTGCCTGCCCGTATTTCAAGAATGGCATTTTTGTAATCGTTGGGATCTTTGGGCATCAACAGTTCCTTGATTTCATTTTCAAGGGCATCACATTTCGGTTCGAGTTCTTCTATTTCCATCTTGGCCAGTTCACGCAATTCCGCATCTTTTTCATTCTCCAGAATTTCTTTCGCGTGTTGCACTCCGTCTAATGCTGCCTGATACAAATCATACTTTTTAACCACCTTTTCAAGATCTCTGTATTCCTTGCTCAGTTGCTGGAATCGCTTTTGATCTTTAACCGTTTCGGGTTGCGCCAGTAATTGTCCTACTTCTTCAAAGCGGTTTTTAATATCAATTAGTTTTTCAATCATAAATTCAAAAAGAAGAGCGCAAAGTTAATAAATTAACATTCTAATGCAGGTGAACATTCATGGCATTATCATGTTCGAAGAATAGTTGATTCACCTAAATTGAATCAACCGTAAAAAATTGATAATTAAAATTATTAAAGTAAACGGCTGGGATTGTTAAGAGTTTTTACCTTCGCAGGTCATATCTACTAACTATGAGAGTAATCATTATTTTACTTGCTGCTGCGGTTGTTTCTTGCACAGGGTCACTTTCTGAAAGCCAGAAGAAGAGAATTAAAGAGAGCATGGAGCAGGGTGAGATTAAAAAACTTACGGAGTCTCAAATTATTGATGCCGCATTTACTTATGGAAGATCAATGGCAATAATTGTTGAGCAAAAAGATAAGTTACTTAGCGACTCAATGTTATTGGATTCAATAGCCAAAGCCAACCAGGTGGAGATTATCTCCTTACAGGCTAATAATCCACAATTGCGCAAGGTGGAGCGCCAGGTGCTGGAAGCATATCTGGAGGGCGCAGGGGCATCAGAAAATGTACAGAAAATGGGTACTGACACTTTAATATTTACAAAGCCAATATTTCGTGAACATCCGGATGGGTCAACTGAATTTTTAAAAGCGATCTGCATTAGAATGACACGCAAGCAGGTTGTGCTTTCAATTAAGGACTGATGAACACAGGTTCCTGGAAAATCTGGGTAGACACAGGAGGCACATTCACTGACTGCATTGCTTTTTCTCCCAATGGAGAAACCTTTCGATTAAAAGTACTGAGCAGTGGAATTTTAAAGGGTCAGATTCTGGAAAGAGTTGACGCAAACACATTTCTGGTAAAACTTAATTGGCCTGTAAAGTCGGATATCTTCAAGCATTTTTCAGTTCAATTTTCACGCTTTCCAAAAAGCAAATTTATCATCCAATCCGTAGAGATTGAGAAGTCTATTATACACTTTGAGGATTCAGTAAACATTCCGGTAGAGCGCGGGGATGTATTTGAAATGGGCACAGATGAAGAGGTGCCGGTTTTTGCCACGCGTTTAATTACGAGTACTTCCTTATATAGTTCCTTTCCTCCGATAGAATTAAAATTAGGCTCAACCCGCGGCACCAATGCATTACTCGAACGGAAGGGAGCACGTGTAGCCTATATCACAACCAAAGGTTTTAAAGATTTGCTTTTAATCGGCACACAGCAGCGCCAGGACCTTTTTGCGCTACACGTGGTGAAAGAAAAGCCATTATATGAAGTTGTGATTGAGGTGAACGAACGCATTGAATCTAACGGGGTTGTTTTAAAGTCATTGAGTAAAGAAGAAATCAATCACGTAATACGTGAAGTAAAGAAGACAAAGTGTGATTCTGTCGCGATTGCATTTATCAATAGTTATATCAACCCGGTGCATGAGCAGATGCTGGCACAGGAACTACAACATAATGGATACGTTTTTATTTCTACGTCACAATCCTTATCAGGGCAAATTAAAATTTTACAACGTGCAGAGACAGCGGTAGCGAATGCCTATCTCGATCCGATTATTCATACATACATTTCAAACATCCAAAGGGGCCTTCAAAAGGCTAAGTTGCGGATCATGACCAGTGCCGGAGGTCTTGTGAATGCAAACAATTTTTTTCCAAAAGACAGTTTGCTGAGCGGCCCGGCTGGCGGTGTAGTAGGAGCAGCCACTATAGCAGGTCTTTCAGGTGTGGATCAACTAATTACATTTGACATGGGTGGCACAAGCACCGATGTTTCTTTGTATGATAAGCGTTTTGCATATCGCTATGAATCGAAAGTTGCAGAGGTGAAAATATTTTCGCTTAACGGTCGGTCCTCACAGTGCAGGCGCTTCGCCCGGCCCTGCTTGTTATGGCAGCGGAGGCCCGCTCACCATCACCGATGTAAATCTTTTGCTTGGTCGTGCGGATACAGACTTTTTTTCAATTCCACTTTACCGGAAGAATTCAGAAGAAGCTCTCGAAAGGCTGTTGCTGAAAATAAAAGGAGTATCTGGCAAAAAATTAAAAGCTGAATCCATACTGGAGTCGCTTGCTCTTATTGCCAATGAAAAAATGGCCGAAGCGATCAAGAAAGTTTCGTTGCAGCAAGGTCATGATCCGGCTGCATATACTTTACTGAGTTTCGGAGGAGCGGGCGGACAGCATGCCTGCTCGCTGGCCGAGATATTGGAGATGAGTAAAGTGTTAATACCCTATGATGCTGGATTATTAAGTGCGTATGGAATTGGTAAAGCACGCATCGAGCGA
>JALOMN010000441.1 GCA_025455445.1 Cyclobacteriaceae bacterium | reverse complement strand
AATCAGATGGCCAGAAAGAAGAATTTTACTTTTTCCGAAATCCTGTGCCAGATTTTGAACATAACCGGGCAATGCTTTAGGTTGAGGAGTACCTGTAAAAGCTGAAATCAGTATATCGGGATGATGTTGTTCAAACACTATTTTTAAATCCTTATAAGGCACGCTTTGTCCCAGGTAAAAAATACGGAAGCCTGCTTTTTTTGCGATGTAGGTAAAGAAAAGTAAGCCGAGTTCATGCAATTCATTTTCCGGAAGATATAGCATGGCACTTTTTGCGGATTTAGGTGCACGGGGTAATGAGTCTATCGCAACAATTATCTTTTGTCTGATAAGATGAGAAATGAAATGCTCCTGGCCGGGCGAAATGTTATTGGTTAGCCAAAGAATACCAATTTTCTCTAGAAATGGATACACAATTTGAATGATGGTATTTTCAAATCCATAGCGAACCGTCAATTCTGAAAGTAGCTTCTCAAATGCTTCTTCATCCATATCTACCATTGAAACCACCAGTTGGTTGATATGTATTTCAATGTCATTTTTTGTTTCACTTAATTCAGAAACCTTTTGGCAGAGTTGGTCGGTAGATAAATCAGCAATTTTTGAAATCTTTACACCATGCGTATTTAGCACAGAAACATTAATGATTTTTTTGAGGTCATCATCTGAATAGTATCTGATGTTGGTGGCGGTGCGGTTGGGTTCTACAAGGTTGTATCGTTTTTCCCAAATGCGAATTGTGTGGGCTTTTATTCCTGATAATTTTTCGAGTTCCTTGATTGAATAATTTCCCATAGGTTTAAATGTTGAACCTATTAACAAGTAAATTAAATAAAGGTTAAAAATAGTTTTTATTTGCTACTCTTATGAATTCTGCCGGGCAATCTGCTTTACAATGGTTTAAACAACAAGGATGGAGCCCATTCCCATTTCAGATCGAGGCCTGGCAAAGCGTTTGGCGCGGAGAAAGCGGTTTGGTGAATGCGCCAACGGGAAGCGGAAAAACCTATTCATTGCTGATACCAATACTTCTGGAATCATCAGATGGAGCTAACAAAGGCAATAAACATAAAGGTCCCAGAGCCATTTGGATAACCCCCATCAGGGCGCTCTCAAAGGAAATTGAACTTTCAGCAAAACGAGCCATTGAGGGTTTAGGATTGAATTGGCAAGTGGGTGTGCGCAGTGGTGATACTTCTACCAAAGAACGCGCGAAGCAAAAAGAAAAACCACCCGATTTTTTAATTACCACCCCCGAAAGTCTTCACCTGTTGCTCTCTCAAAAGGGCTACAGCGAATACTTTGCTGAATGTAAAACTATAGTTGTTGATGAGTGGCACGAATTGATAGGATCCAAGCGAGGTGTATTAATGGAGCTGGCTTTATCACGATTAAAATCAGTAATACCTTACTTAAAAATCTGGGGTATATCTGCCACCATTGGCAATATGGAGCAGTCACTACAGGTGCTTTTGGGAAATTATTATCAATCCAGACCTTATCGTGTAATTAAGGCAGATATTAGAAAGCAGGTTGAGATTGTTTCCATATTTCCTGATGAGATAGAGCGAATGCCATGGGCCGGCCATCTCGGAATTCAATTGCTTGAGAAAGTCATACCAATCATTCAGCAAAGTAAAACAACGTTAATTTTTACAAACACACGATCCTTTGCAGAAATCTGGTATCAGAAAATTCTGGATAAGGCACCTGAACTTTCTGGCCTAATCGCCATGCATCATGGATCGATAAGCAAAGAACTTCGCGATTGGGTAGAGGAGCAATTGCACGAAGGCAAATTGAAAGCGGTGGTATGTACTTCCAGTCTTGATTTGGGTGTTGACTTCCGGCCGGTTGAAACAATCATTCAGGTGGGGAGTCCGAAAGGCGTTGCGCGATTTTTACAACGTGCCGGGCGCAGCGGCCACCAACCCGGAGCAGTAAGTCGTATTTATTTTTTGCCAACCAATACACTTGAACTTATTGAGTCGGCTGCGTTACGTGAAGCAATCAGCAAAAATATTGTAGAAGATCGCATCCCGTATTTAAGATCATTTGATGTGCTGGTGCAATATTTAATTACGCTCGCGGTTTCTGATGGTTTCAGACAAGAAGCAATATTGGAAGAAGTTAGAAACACTACCAGTTTTTCTTCTATTACAGAAGAGGAGTGGTATTGGGTGCTCAATTTTATTACATCCGGGGGTGAAGCGCTCACTGCTTATAATGAATACCGGAAAGTGATTGTTGAGGAGGGAGTATATAAAGTAGAAAATAAGCGCATTGCCATGCGACACCGACTCTCGATCGGAACGATTGTGGGAGATACACTCATGTATGTAAAAATGATTTCAGGTAAATACCTGGGCACGATAGAAGAATATTTTATTTCGAGTATTAATGTAGGAGACGTGTTTTGGTTTGCCGGACAAAGTCTTGAGTTGGTTCGCATAAAAGAAATGGAAGCGCACGTGCGAAAATCTAAACGCAAATCAGGGAAAGTTCCTTCCTGGCAAGGAGGCCGCATGC
>JALOMN010000440.1 GCA_025455445.1 Cyclobacteriaceae bacterium | reverse complement strand
ATTCTTTATTTCCATCTGGATCGAATGCAGCCTTGGCTTCACCTTCGAGTTCACCAAAAAGTGAAAAGAGTTGTTCCTTTGAAGTGGCATTACTCACAAACTGGCCGCCTATTTCCGCACTGCAATTTCCGATCATGAGTGGTATGCGTGGCTGCCTTCCAGCCTTGTATGCACTCTCGGCAGTTTCCACTACAAGCTTTCCATCGAGAATCGGCCCGGAATAGATTCTAGCACCCGTGCTATCGTTTTCCTGGCCGCCATCAACAATCTGATCAACACTTAAAGCGCGCAGTTTAGCCAATCCATCCGCATCTGTACTTTGGATTTTATGTTTGCGCGCAAAATTTATCCCGATGGTTTCCGCGGAAACCGCGTATAGCGGATCAGCATTTTCTTTATTAATTGGTCTGCCGGTAAGCACACCATCGCGACCACCACTTGAATGACCAATTGCTTTATGGAAGAGACCTTTTGCTGCAGGTATTGTTAAGAGCGAATGCACGGCAACTCCTCCTGCTGAAAAACCGAAAATGGTCACATTGTTGGGATCGCCTCCGAAGGCCTTAATATTTTCTTTGACCCACTTAAGTGCAGCAATTTGATCCATAAACGCATAACTGCCTTTGAATTCATTCGACAAGAATGACGCCTTGTTTGGCGAATGCATCGCCCGCTGAACCGGGACCAGAACCACTACCGCCTGTAAAGCCACCGCCATGTATCCAAAACATTACAGGTAGTTTTGATTTACTCGTAGCAGTAGCGGGAGTCCACACATTCAGGAAAAGACAATCTTCAGATTGCTTAGTTGTTGAACCTGGCCAGGCTCGTTGCGGGCAATCCGCACAATCTTTGGTTGCATCGCGAACTTCCTTCCATGGAGTGACGGGTTGTGGCGGACGCCAGCGAAATTCACCCACCGGTGGTGCTGCATATGGAATACCTTTGAAGGAAGAAACCTCTCCTTCCGTTACTCCGCGCACCACTCCGGATGCAGTTTTCACTTCAGGTCCTGTGTTCTGCTGAACTGCATGCTGTGCAAATAGCACGCAGGTAAAGAAAAGCAGTGTAAATCCGGTTAATAATTTTTTCATGATTGAAGATTATGATATAAGATGTATTCGTAATGTGTTAATTGCCTACCTCATGTGACGATTAATGTTTAATCGTATGCGTATCGCGCACACTGCTAAAGGTTAGCGCAAGCATTTTCCATTCTTTCTTTTGCTTTTTATAGACTTCGGTAACAGTAAACTCAGTCACCACATCACTGCCACGCACTACGGCTGTAAGCGTAATCCGATTCCAGACAATGGCGGTATTATCAAAGAGTTCAACAGCCACATCTTTCACATCAGCCTTTTTGTACCAGATGCTTCCGGTTTTGATAATATCGAGCTCCTCATCTTTTTTCCATGTGCCACTCATGTGCACAAATTTTGACTCATCATGAAAGAGTGTAGCAAGCCTTTCTATATTCTTGTCGGCCATCCATTGCCATTTATCTTTCGAGAGTGCAATGAGCTCCTGTTCAACTGCAGAATTTTGTGCGAAGGTTTGTGCATTGATGATAATAGAGAATAATGTAAGAATGATTGGTTTCATATTTCTGCTTTTTAGTTGAGGTGAACTTTCTGTTGCAAATTTTTTCCAAAGAACTCATTGAGTTTATTCATCGCCTGCCCTACATACTCAGGAACGTAATACGTTTGAATGTGTGTGGCACCCGGAATGAGCTGATTTATTAAATCCATGTTCGTGGCTGCATCAAATTCTACTAGGTCGAGCAGGCTGCTCATCGTGTAGCGGAACGTGGAATTGGGATGCGCATGCGTTCGGTTGTAATAGTAATGACCTTCTCGATATAAATCGAATGGCATTTTGTCGGCCATTTCATCAGTGATTTCTGTATCCGCTGCATATAATACTTTTCCTCCGGCAGCTTCCTGTGCGCGGGCTTCAGTGGCTTGTTGTAACCGTTGCTGAATTGTAGACACTCCGGAATTCATATATCCGTTTCGTCTGACTACACCGGAATTAAACATACTCAGTGTGGCCACTGCCTGAAAACGCTTATCGGTCTGTGCTGCTTTCAATGCATAACCTCCGCCTCCGCAAATACCTAATAAGCCAAGTCGGCTCGCGTCTACTCCTTTGTACTTACAGATATAATCCGCCATACCGCGAATGTCTTCAATTCGAAAAGCAGGCTTATCCACATTGCGTGGCTGACCACCGCTGGCTCCCTGATATGCAGCATCTGCAGCGATTGCTATGTAACCTGATTCCGCCAGTCGTTGTGCATATAATCCTGCCACCTGCTCCTTCACACCACCATTTGGATGTGCCACTACTACGGCCGGATAATGCTTTGATGGATCATAGTTGGCCGGTGTGTACACGTTGGCCGCGATTTCAATGCCATTGAGTTTATAAGTAACCGGATGAATATTTACTTCACCTGAAATATTTTTTGTGATGGCATTCTCATAAACCAGGCCAAATGGATTTGTGATTTTATTTTGTGCCGATGCAACAAGGCTGAGTGTTGACGTAATCATAACGATTATAAATTGGCATTTACTTTTTATGTTCATGGTTAATTATCATTTGCAGCTTTCAATTCATCATAACAGAAGTGTAAATCAATTTCACTTATCCAATCCTTTTTCCTTCAACCACTTCGACATCAGGTCGGCTATCTCAATGTTGTTCAAATCAGAGAATGGAAAATGTGTATTTCCTTTAATTCCGATTTCGGGTAAGTGAACTACCGTTACATCACCACCGGCCTCATTCACAGCATCGCGCCACTTTCTGGCCATCTCTAATCGTGCACGCCAACCGTCAATGCCGGGATTCGGATCCTGCTTTGCCGGAATATTGTCTCCATAATAAATGATAATTGGTATTTTGGTGAGTTTTAGAAAGTATTCTCTAGAAACACCATTGGCCACCAATGGACCTGCAGAACTTTCTATTGGCTGCGGCACTTCTCCTTCCGGAAAAATAAAACCTGAGCCTGGCTCATAGCACACAATAGCGCGAACATTCGGATTCTTAATAGCCGTAAGCCAACCCATGCCACCCGAATGAGAGTGTGTAACAAGAATTATTGAACCTAGTTTGGTTGCTAATGCCGATACTGCATCAACATTTACATTGATGTCAATAGGCCCAACGTTTGGAACCATCGAGCGAAAGTATTGATTAAGTGCCTCGGCATCTTTTGAGAACTGAACGCCTGGAAAATAGTTTGGCCATACACCCACCCGAAATGTGCCAAACCAAATTTGTTCATCGGGAACAGGTGTTATGGTTCCCTCCACAGTACTTCGGCCTGCATTGCCGCGTCTCGGCTGATCAATCAGGTAAACACTAAAGTTTCTTCTTAAAAAAATGTTTTGAAAGCCATCGCGACCGTCTGGTGTAGTTTCCCATGTTTTTGAAAACTGACCGATACCATGCCAGAATACGAGCGGCAACTTCTTAGGTTTTTCAGGAATCTGATAAAAGACATAGGCGTGATCCCCGCGAAAGGTCTGGCCTTCTGGTGTGCGTTTGATTGGATCGAATGTACCTGGATTTGTAATCATGGTTCCACCAACAGCAAAGCTGCCTTGATCTTGAATTACGATTGGCCTTTTCTGCCCATAGGTTTGCGTTAACATCATTGTTAAGATTGCCAGAGCGAGTGCGCTTTTATTTTTCATTCCTCACGGTCTAATTACTAGTTACCTCTACGAACATTATTTATTATAAACTTCATCGGTCACATCTTCCAACCACACCGTTTCACCAAGATGCCTGTTGGTTACCGCCACTTGCACAAAATGTTTATCCGAACTTGCCCCATGCCAGTGAGGAACATTGGGTGGACATTTTATCACATCACCTTTGTACAATAATTTTTTTGATTGACCTTTCTCCTGATAATAGCCCACGCCATCAATCACAAGTAATATTTGTCCACCCGGATGAAGATGCCACTTCGTGCGGGCTCTGGGTTCAAACGTTACGTTACCAACTGCAGTAGGATTAATGCTATCCGCAGTCATGAGATTTTGCAGATAAACCGTTCCCATAAAATTATTGCTGGTAATTTTTTCACCTTTCGGGAAGACTAAATTCTCTTCTCCCTTCTCCTTTACAATCTTTTGCTGACCGCAACTGCCGATTGAAAACACAAGTGCCATGCAACCTATCATTCCTGTTACAATATTCTTCATCATGCTCATGGTTATCTAAATTACTTTTGTCTACTTTTTAAAACT
>JALOMN010000439.1 GCA_025455445.1 Cyclobacteriaceae bacterium | reverse complement strand
TATTTATCCAATGAGAGATGGATTTTTTTCAAGGTTACTTAAGATATCCTGTGTCATCTCTTCTAATCCAAACTTATGTTGCCACCCCCAGTCTTGTCTTGCTGCAGCATCGTCAATGGATTTCGGCCACGAGTCGGCAATTGACTGGCGAAAATCAGGTTTATACGTGATGGTGAAATCATGTATGTGCTTTTTAATGGTAGCAGCAATCTGTGCCGGACAAAAACTCATGGCGCCAATATTGTAACTCGAACGAATCTTCACTTTAAGTGTCAGCAGCGAGAAAACATTCGTATTTTTTCTCTTTCAGTGCTTTAAAATAAATATCTACAGCATAATCAGTAGTTCCACCTCCGGGTAATGTTTTATATCCAATCAAACCCGGGTAGCGCAGACTGCGCACATCCACACCATATCTGCGGAAGTAATACTCACACCACAATTCACCGGCAAGCTTGGTAATGCCATACACCGTGGTGGGGTCCATGATGGTATGTTGTGGTGTATTTTGTTTGGGAGTTGTAGGTCCGAATGCCGCGATGGAGCTCGGCCAATAAACTTTGTGCAATTTCAATTCGTAAGCCGCTTCTAACACAAAGAGAAGACTTTCCATATTCAGTTTCCACGCCCAGCGCGGGTCTTTTTCACCGGTAGCAGAAAGCAATGCGGCAAGGTGATAAATCTGAGTAATCTCATGCTTTTTAATCAACTCAAAAAGGCGATCACGTTGCATCACATCAAATTTTTCGTAGGGCCCTTCTTTCAGAATTCCCTGAGCGTCTTTTATATCAGAGGCAATTACGTTTTGCTGACCATATATTTTCCAGAGTCCCTGGGTAAGTTCGGAGCCCAATTGGCCGCCTGAACCGATTAGCAGAATTTTGGTTTTCTTCATTAGTTCAATCGAATGCGGGGCGAAGTTATGGAAAATAACGATTTACGAATTACGAAATACGATTGTAGATTTGCCCGATGAATTTTGAAGAGTACCTGCAAAGTAAAAAGATTGACAGCCACCTGTTTAAAACCGCAGAGCCGGAGCGATGGAATGAATGGAAGACGATTTTTGAACAGATGAGCCCCGCCAGTTTTACAGCGCAGAAGTTATATCTCATCAATTCCACACGCAGAAAGTATTTAGTAAAAATTTCCGAAGATACTCCTGCTAAAAAACCGGCAACTGCCAGCCCGGCAGCGGCTAGACCCGTAATCAAACCAAAACCGAAAATCAATTAGCTATGTATAAAAAACTTCAGCCTGTATTACAAAAGGAACTTGATGCTATTCGCGATGCCGGATTATTCAAAAAGGAAAGAATTATTGTTACTCCGCAGGGAGCTGATATAAAAACCAGTGATGGAAAAGAAGTAATAAATTTCTGTGCGAATAATTACCTGGGCCTGTCTTCCCATCCGCGTGTGATTGAAGCAGCGAAGCGCGCTATCGATACTCATGGTTTTGGTATGTCGTCTGTGCGGTTTATCTGTGGCACCCAGGATATTCATAAAGAACTTGAAAATAAGATTTCTGAATTTCTCGGAACGGAAGATACCATTCTATACGCGGCAGCTTTTGATGCCAATGGTGGTGTGTTCGAACCATTGTTGATATGAATGATTTAAAAGTGCAATTGGAAGAAGCGACAAAGGCAGGAGCTAACCAGATAATAATTGTTACCGATGGGGCTTTTTCAATGGATGGCACTATTGCTCAATTGGATAAGATTTGTGATTTGGCTGATCAATATGAAGCGCTGGTGATGACGGACGAGTGTCACTCAAGTGGATTCTTGGGTAAGACCGGTCGCGGTGTGCCAGAGCATTGTGGTGTGATGGGTCGCGTAGACATAATTACAGGCACGTTAGGAAAAGCATTAGGTGGAGCATCGGGAGGATTTACATCGGGTCGCAAAGAAATTATTGAAATGTTGCGTCAGCGTTCAAGGCCATACTTGTTCTCTAACACACTGGCACCTTCCATTGTAGGTGCATCGATAGAAGTATTCAACATGCTTTCAGAAACTACTGCATTGCGCGATAAGCTCGAGCAAAGCACAAAATATTTCCGCGATAAGATGACAGCTGCGGGGTTTGACATTAAGCCCGGAGTGCATCCTATCGTACCAATCATGTTATATGAAGCTCCGCTGGCGCAGAAGTTTGCAGAACGCCTTCTTGAAAAAGGAATTTATGTAATTGGATTTTTCTTTCCGGTAGTACCGAAAGGCAAAGCACGCATTCGTGTACAGATTTCTGCTGCGCATGAGCGCCATCACCTGGACAAAGCCATTCAGGCTTTCACTGAAGTAGGTAAAGAGTTGGGTGTATTGAAGTAAAAATTGAAGAAAGTTGGAAGGGAAGAAGTTGTCTCAAAAGTCTATAAAATCGTAGAATGTCATTCAGGTCTTGTGCCGGAATCCAGTTGAGTACGCTTCAATTCGGGATCGCGGAACAAGTCCGCGATGACAAACAGACTTTTGAGACAACTTCTCATTTATTTTCAATGATCACCGGAAAATCCTGACCGCGCGAAAACGTATAAGGATACTGTGGTTTGCCTTTCAGCTTCTGTGTCATTTCCGGCACCTGATCATCCAGATAGGATTTCAATTCATAGATAGTGACTTTACCATCTTTGGGTGAGCCATCCGCATCGCCTTGCAATGCTTTAAGTAATACATAGGTGAATAAACCATGACCCAATTCTGCAAACTCAGCTGCAAACTGTTCACTCCCCGCTGATGCCATCACATGAATACCTGCGCTACGCGAAAGTTGTGCAATCGCTTTTTCTTCGGCTGCACCGCGCATGGCTAATAACTCTACCGAGCTGCCTGATTGGCACGCATCCATTACAATCAATTGTTTGAGCGCTTTAATCTGTTTGAGTTTTTCCTGCAAAAGATCGGCTTCAATGGATTCCTTCTCCAACGCTGAAATATCATATAAGCGTGAGCTTTCCGTGGGAATAAAGAAAAAGCGATTGTCAACCATACTGCCGTGGCCTGCGTAATAAAAAATGAATACATCTTCCTGTTGAATTTTTGACGATAGCTCGTCCAGTTTCTTAAGAATATTCGATTTGGTGGCAGCGCCATCATAGAGGTCATGCACAATCACCTCCTTAAAGAGCATACTATTTTTTGTCATTACTTCTTTAAATGATTCCGCATCGGGGCGGGCATAATTGAGAATCATTTTAGAATTTTTATACTGATTGATACCCACAGCAAGGATGTGGCAGACGCTGTTCTTACCTGAATGATCTGAAAAAATTTCAAGTGTACTGGGATCGGATTCTACTTTGTCAACATTAATAGCGGAGGCTGTAATTGAATTTGATCCACCGATGAGTGAAATAGCTTGACGATACGTGGTGCTTTCGCCCTTCCCCATTGGCAATTTTAGCTCAGCCTGATTGATAGGCACATTCTTACCATTGTGAAATAGGGTAACACTTTCAATGCGGGATCCCATATTTGTAATGCGCACAAGCACTTCTGTTTGTGAAGGATCAGCAGAAGGAAGTGCGGCAATTTTTATTTGTGGAGGTGGTGAACTTAATAGCTTGCCTTGTATACTTTTTTTGTCATCACCACCACGGCTCTGAAAAATTTTAGGAAGTAAATCAGGGCGATAAAATTCATCAAAGAACTGATCCACCGAATAGGTATTCATTCCATTTACAAAGTGAATATACTTGCGCGCTTCCTGCGTGCCGTTAAAATAACCTCCTGGATTTTTTACCATCCATTCTTTTTCACCAAAATGAATGTGTTCAAAAAACTCCTTGCCTGAAGTTAAATCCCAAAATTTGGTAACGCCATCTACGCTATGGCTGATCAACATTTTTTGATCCGGACTAATCAACAGTGAGGTAACTTCTGCATTGTGCCCCTGCAAGGTGCGTGTCACTTTTGATGTGGCAACGTCCCACATTCGTATAATTCTATCAGCCCCGGCAGAGTAAACGGATTTTTCATCGGCAGTAAAAATGGCAACGTGCACTGCACCTGTGTGACCTGTAAATTTTTTATTCATCAACCCATTGCCAATATTCCAAAGTCTGATGGAACCATCCCAACTGGCAGTGAGTAGTGCCTGTTGGTCTTTACTGACTTGTATTGATGAAATCTGATCCTGATGACCTATAAATTG
>JALOMN010000438.1 GCA_025455445.1 Cyclobacteriaceae bacterium | reverse complement strand
AGACAGCACAAACACCACTTTTAGGTGGCCCTGCAAGCGCTAATCCATTATTTAGTCCTTATTATGCACGGATGGCATCTGCTCCCGGAACATCCACATTGATTGGTGATGCGGCTGCTTCTATGAGTAATGGCGGTACATTCTTTACTTTCTGGTTAGGGAATAATGACGTGTTGGGTTACGCTGTTGGAGGTGCTTCAAACCCTGCAATACTTACTTCTCAAGGAACATTTCAGGTAGCATTTAATGCTGCACTAAATGCTATGCTAGCTGCAAATACCAGCGCCAAAGGTGCCGTTGCCAATATTCCCAACGTAACTTCTATTCCATATTTTTCAACTATCCCTGTAAACCCTGTGCCATTAAATGCTGCAACAGCAAATCTATTGAACACCAATTTTGCCGGATATAACGCAACACTTGATGCCTTTAAAGGCGCACCATTTAATTTACCGGCAGCGGAAATGGATAGCAGAAAAATTACTTTCGCAGCAAGCAATACAAATCGTGTGGTGATAAATGATGAGACCGCTCGTGATTTAGGTCCACTATGGGACATATTAGTAGGTGCGGGTCAAATGACTAGCGGACAGCGCGCTGCATTGGAACCATATCGCTTGGCAAGACAAGCGGTTGCACCAACAGCTACCACACCAGGTGATTTGGTAATATTACCGGCTGCTTCATTCATCGGTACAGGTAGTCTTCCTGCAATAAACGGAGTTACAATACCATTGGCTGATAACTGGATTCTGTTACCTAGCGAACAAACCGAAATTCAAAATGTCATCAATGGATTTAATACAACCATATCCAATGCAGTGAGTGCGCAACCTGACCGATTAGTTCTTGTTGATGCTAATAAGGCTTTGGCAGAAATAAGATCTGGAACTGTTGCTATTAACGGATCAGCATTAACCGCTTCCATTTCCCCACCATTTGGAGCATTCTCATTAGATGGAGTGCATCCTAATCAACGAGGAACAGCCTATATGGCAAATAAGTTGATTGAAGCAATTAATGGCAAATGGGGTGCTAAAATACCTGAATGCAATCCTAATGATTATGCGGGTAATGAACTCCCAAAACCATAATTTACTATAATTTAAAATTGAAAAAGACCTGGCATCCGTCAGGTCTTTTTTATTTAGAACAACTCCTTTGCTATTCGATAAATCGGATCTGCTTTACCCATTGAATAAAAATGTAGTGTCGGAACCCCATGTGCAATTAACTCTTTGGATTGTTTGATAGCCCATTCTATTCCCACTTCTTTTAAGGATACAGTGTCCTTGCACTTTTCTGCTTCATCTGCAAGCTCTTCAGGTATATCAATATGAAATGTTTTTGGAAGCACAGTCAACTGACCCTTACCTGTAAGCGGTTTGATCCCTGGAATAATCGGAACAGTAATTCCAATTGCGCGGCACTTATCCACAAAATCAAAATACTTTTTATTATCAAAAAACATTTGGGTGACAATATACTCCGCGCCCAAATCTACCTTAAGCTTCAGGTACTTGAGATCACTTTTTAAATTCGGGGCATTAAAGTGTTTTTCAGGATAACCTGCCGCGCCTATGCAAAAATTTGTATGCGCTGCATGTTCCAGTTCTTCATCCAGGTAGATGCCATTATTCATTCTAACCACTTGTTCCAATAATTCTGAGGCATACTTATGACCATCGGGTTCAGGCACAAAACGATTTTCACTTTTAATTGCGTCACCCTGCAATACCAGCACATTGTCAACTCCTAAAAAGTGAAGATCAATCAAGGCATTCTCCGTTTCTTCCTTATTGAAACCACCACAAATGATATGAGGCACCGTGTCTACTTTGTAATGATTTTGTATGGCAGCGCAAATACCCACCGTACCAGGACGCTTGCGGGTAGATGTTTTTTCTAATAATCCCCCACCCTTTTTGCGATATACATATTCTTCACGATGATAAGTGACATCAATAAACGGAGGTTTAAACTCCATCAATGGATCCATGTTATCAAACAGCACCTTAATATTCTCACCTTTCAGTGGTGGAAGTATTTCTATTGTGAATAGCGTCTTCCCTTTAGCGTTATTGATATGTTCAGTAACTTTCATAAATCAGTATAAAATCGTTTGCTTATATATTGTACGATAAATTAGGCGCTAACCATTTCTCCACTTCCGCAACGGTCATACCCTTTCTAGTGGCATAATCTACTACCTGATCTTTTTCAATTTTTCCCAATCCAAAATATTTTGAATTCGGATTAGAAAAATAAAAACCACTTACTGCCGCGCCCGGATACATTGCATAAGATTCAGTTAATGTAATTCCTACCTTCTCTGCTTCCAGTAATTCAAATAGTAATTTCTTTTCTGTGTGATCAGGACAGGCTGGATAACCCGGTGCAGGCCGGATACCGTCATACTTCTCTTCGATTAAATGTTCGGTAGATAGATTTTCATTTTCCGCATAACCCCATAACTCCTTCCTAACTTTTTCATGCAAACATTCTGCAAACGCCTCAGCCAGTCGGTCGGCAAGTGCTTTCACCATAATCTC
>JALOMN010000437.1 GCA_025455445.1 Cyclobacteriaceae bacterium | reverse complement strand
TTAAGAGGATGTATCAAAAGCAATTATTTTTTCTTCTCCCTGTAATCCTACCGGATCGGTGTTTACAAAAGAGGAACTTGAAGCAATTGCAGCAGTGGTACTAAAACATCCAAACTTGCTGGTGATATCGGATGAGATATATGAACATATCAACTTTACTGGCGATCAAACCAGCATGGCATCCTTACCCGGTATGTTTGAGCGCACCATTACAGTAAATGGTTTTGCAAAAGGATTTGCGATGACAGGCTGGCGTGTAGGTTATATTGCCGCACCTAAATGGATTGCCGATGGTTGCAATAAGGTACAAGGTCAGATTACATCGGCCAACTGTTCCATTGCACAACGTGCAGCCTATGCTGCCATTACGGGAGATATCACTCCTACACAAGAAATGGTGCAACAGTATCGTCATCGCAGAGACATCGTGTATAACTTGTTGGAAGAAATTCCTGGCATAAAAGCCAACTATCCTCAAGGCGCATTTTATTTCTTTCCGGATGTAAGTTATTACTATGGAAAATCAGATGGACAAGCCACCATTAAAAATGGTGATGACTTCTGTTTATATATGTTAGAGAAGGCACACGTTTCATTAGTACCTGGCGGAGCGTTTGGAGAGGAAAATTGTGTAAGGCTTTCTTATGCTGCTTCAGAGAATGATTTGGTAGAAGCTATGAAGCGCATCAGAGAAGCGCTATTGAATTTAAAATAAAAAGTATGTTTTGATTCCTACGGTGATGAGTATCCAAAAAGTATTTGAAGATTTTAAATCACTACACGTACTCATTATTGGTGATGTCATGCTCGACAGCTATATCTGGGGAGTTGTAGAGCGCATTTCTCCCGAAGCGCCAGTTCCGATTGTCAATATAAAGAAGAAAGATTTTCGATTGGGAGGCGCTGCAAATGTGGCGTTGAACGTGGCCGCTCTTGGTGCGAAGCCAATATTATGCGCCCTCATTGGCAATGACATTGACGGTAAAAAATTGCTAACACGATTGGATGAAAGCAAAATATCTAAAGAGGGAATCGTAATAAGTGAGCATAGACCCACCACAGTAAAAACAAGAGTCATTGCCAGCAATCAACACGTGGTGCGTGTAGACGAAGAAACAGATGCGATTGCGAATCAGGAAGAAGAAAAGCAGGTATGGCAACGTATTGAAAAGTTACTTCCTACTTGCCAGGTGGTGATTTTTGAAGATTACGACAAAGGAGTTTTGACACAATCACTCATCGAGAAAACAATCGCACTGGCAATCTCAAAAAATATTCCTACCGTTGTCGATCCGAAAAAGCGCAACTTCCTTCACTATAAAAATGTATCGTTATTCAAACCTAATCTCAAAGAGTTGCGCGAGGGTTTAAAGGTAGAGGTAGAAGCAGGAAATCAAGAATCGGTAGAACATGCAGTAGCACAATTAAAAGCAAAATTAAATGCGCAGGGTGTTATGCTCACACTTTCTGAACATGGTGTGTATATTGATTATCAAAATGAAAAAGTAAAAATTCCGGCACACGCACGTGAGATTGCAGATGTTTCCGGTGCAGGTGATACGGTAGTGTGTATTGCGGCATTGTGTGTAGCATTAAATTTATCTCCATATCAAACAGCCGCACTTTCAAATTTAGGTGGCGGATTGGTTTGCCAGCATGTAGGCGTTGTGCCGATTGACAAGCAAGAATTGTTTAATGAAGCGCAGATCGAATTTGCCTGAGTCAACTATTGTTTGTTTTATAGTTATTCTTCTCTTTAAATCTTGACTGGTTATTTCTTTTTCAATCACTTTTCAGGAAAAGATATTTGTAGACGACAATCCTGAAGGCGGCTAGCAGGAAGGATTTTGCTTCCTCATGAGCAATTTATAAGTAGAATCCGTTCTTTAATGAAGATATTTTTTTATCCAAAGGTCAGTTTGGTAGTTTCAGCGCTTTTTAAGCTACTTAATCTTTTAAAACACACATTAGTCGCTATTCTTATCAATTGATTAATTTTATTACCCAATCTTACTAAACTGTGAAGTGGTTTGAATCGATACCCGGAATCTGGAAACGTGCTTATTTGCTCATTTGCATCTGGTATGCATTAAATTTTTCGATAAGCGCATTTGTTCAATGGCAGTTTGTTAATCCACAGAATTATATCATATGGACAAACCTGTTTTTATTTGAAGCCCTCTGCTTGTTTATACTCCTCATTTTTATCTGGGCACATTGGTTATTTCAATTCAGGCCGCTTATACAGATTGTAGGTCATATCAGTGGCATCATCATTTTCTTTCTGGTGATGGGAACACTTTCTTATTACTTTACAGACTACCTCGAAGGCTTTGTTTATTTTGAACACTGGGCTGAATATATGATGACTATGATTAGCAGTTGGGATGCCCTGCGCATACATGATCAATACATTATTACAGTAGGGGTTTATTATGTAATACGCTATTTTCAAACACGTCAGTTGCATGATCACGAGAAAAGTGAACTTATTATCCGCAATAAGGAAATGCAGATTTCACTATTAAAGTCTCAAATAAATCCCCACTTTTTATTCAATA
>JALOMN010000058.1 GCA_025455445.1 Cyclobacteriaceae bacterium | reverse complement strand
ATAAACTCATTTCCTTTGGCAGCATATTTTTCAAAATCGAGTGTCATGGTATTATGATTTAAAGTATTACATATTATTTCAATTGGGTACCAGGATTGATTTTTTAATCCATTCAGCTACAGCAGCATCTGAAACCTGGTCGAACTTATCGTAAAACTGACTTACCGAATAAAAATCAGATGAATAATAGAGGCATATAAATTCATCTGCTTCACTTTTTATTCTGGCACAGGCAGAGTCAGAGGCTACCGGCACCGCGATAACAATTTTTTTTGGTTTTGCTTTTCTAAGTTGTTCAATGCATGCCAGAAGGGTATTGCCAGTGGCGATGCCATCGTCTACCAGAATGGCAATTTTTCCTTTCAGGCTCATGGGCGACCTGCCATTCATAAATAGATCATATTTCGCCTTCAGGTTTTTTCTGATTCGATCCGTCTCTTGTTGAATATATTCTTTTGAAACATCGCTTGTATCAGTCACAATTACTTCGGATAGGCTTACTGAACCGATAGCATATTCCGGATTGAGAGGATGACCAATTTTCTTGACCATAATGATATCCAGTGGCAATGCAAGTTGATGGGCAAGGGTATAACCCATGGGTACTCCACCATTGGGAATGGCAAGAACAATTGCATTCCCTTCAGTGTATTTTTTTAATTCGTCTGCCAATAAAAAGGCTGCATGTGTGCGATCGTGAAATTTCATTTTATTAGTTGCTATTGTATCGGTTCATTCACTTTGTAAGCAGTATATGGATATTTTGTAAATATCATCATCACAGCCTCTTTTATCTGGCTTTCCATCCTTTCCGGGTTTTCATTTTTTAGAAAGGAATTCATCCAGCCGCGCCATACCAGGTTATTAGTAGCTGCGTCCATCAAATCAATGATCAATGTGCCCTCGCGATATTTGTATACACTTACTTCACTGCGGGCCCAATAGGGTCCATATAAGCCATACGGATCAGTGCGCAATATTGTTTTGTCCTCCAGAATGATGTGATAATGAATTAACAACTCTGGATTCTCCTTATCATACACATATCCTTTTCCTTCAAGTTGTTCTGCAATAGAAGTCTTAATCCGTTTATCATTCAATTGATTATAATAAATAGGATTATTATTGACTTCAATCAGGTCATCTTGTGTCCAGCCAAAAGTCCGGTATGCTTCCATCATAGCGGTGCGGTCGTAATCTGAATGCACTTGCCCTTGCGGACTGCATCTGCACAGTAAAGCACCCATAATTAATATGTAACATGCAGTTTTCATTTCGTCAAATCAATATCTCGGTATCAATCGAAATTTCATTTATTACTTGCGTTACTCCCGGTGCCGACCAAGCTGCTCTTTCCGCTTCAGATTTTTCTGCCCATGAACGCACAATACCATGAAGTGTTATTTTGGAACCAGACACTTCTACGTTAATATTAGATGAATCAATAGTTGCACTTCTTAGAAATGCAGCATGAATTTTCGATTTCACATCTTTGGGATTTAACACGGGTTTTAATGAAATACGATTAATCACTTTCAATACGCCAGTAATTTCTTTCACTGCGTTTTCAGCAGCCTTTTTCTGATAATCCCACTCGGCATAACCATCCAGGTAAACACAACCATCTTCAACTTTGATTTCTACAAGGTCTTCGTTTACGGCACTATGCCACTTCAATGCATTTTTTACTGCAAGCGCGATATCGGTGTCACTTAATGTTTGATTCTCAGGCATCACCACTTCGATGTCCTCTGCTACTACTTTTACACCGGCCACTCGCTGAGCGGCTTGTTCGGCACAAATTTTTTGATTGTAATTATGAACCCTTCCTGACAAGGTAATTACGCCCTCTTGCGCCATCACGCCAATCTGAGAAGATACATCCTTTAGCACAGGATCCCATTTAATCTCTTCCAGTACGTCTCTTTGAAGTTCTTCATTCGTTTTCATATAGGTTGTTCATTTTTTTTAAGACTTCTGTACTGATTTCTGCATATAAGTTGAGAATCTAACCCAAATAATAAAATGACGAATGTCATCTGTATTAGAGATTGTTTAATTGCTGACTTTAATCATATAATTCAAATAGTTAGTACTCAGAATAATTGAGTAATTTTATTTAGTGATTGTTTAAAGCATACGTGCTATGAAAAAAATCATCTACTCGTTATTCTTATTTCTATTCTATTCGAATGTGGTGCAATCGCAGGATGCCACTGAAATTGTAAGAAAGGCTGATGCCAAAATGCGAGGCAAAACATTGCAGGCTGAGATGGTCATTCGCACTATAAGACCTACCTGGACCAGGGAAATGACTGTGAAGTCATGGGCCAAGGGTACACAATATTCCATGATCCTGATTAAGTCACCACAAAAAGACGAAGGTATAGCCTTTCTCAAACGTAAAAAGGAAGTGTGGAACTGGATGCCTGTGCTTGAACGCACGATTAAAATGCCACCTTCCATGATGTCGCAATCATGGATGGGAACTGATTTCAATAACGATGACCTCGTGCGCGAATCTTCCGTGCTCGAAGACTATACACATAGTTTTTTAAATGATACTACCCTGGGAGATAGATTGTGTTATCGAATCCTGATGAAGCCTAAACCGGAGTCTGCTATTGTATGGGATAAAGTAATTGTTTGCATCGACAAAAAGGATTACCTGGAATTGAATTCCATGTTTTATGATGAAGATGGTGAACTTGTCAATATCATGAATGCTTATGATATCCAGATGATGGACAATCGTTTAATACCCACGCGAATGGAGATGATTCCGGCCGACAAAAGAAATCAAAAAACTGAGTTGATCTATAAACAGATACTTTATGATCGGCCGATTGATGACAACTTCTTCGCAATCGAGAATATGAAAAAATTAAAATAGTCATGTGGTTAGTGCGGTTAGCCTGGCTTAATCTTTGGCGAAACAAGAATCGAACCTTGATTTCGATGGCAGCCGTATTTTTTGCAGTTGTATTATCTACTGTGCTTACTGCATTAAGCGATGGTGCATTTGATAATATGGTGAAGAATGTGGTGAGTTATTACACCGGATATATCCAAATCCACAGGCAAGGTTATTGGGATGATCAGACACTTGAAAATACTATTTTAAATACTCAACCACTGCAAGACAGTATCTATAGCGCTCCGGGAGTGATAGAATTAGCACCCAGGCTAGAATCTTTCTCTTTAGCTGCCTCGGGAGATGTAACCAGAGGCGTATTGGTAGTTGGAACGGATCCCGAAAAGGAAAATTTAGCCACGGGTTTAAAATCAAAACTCACACAAGGAAAATATCTGGATAGCCAATCCAATGAGGTACTGCTTTGTGAAGGACTGGCCAAAAGACTGAACCTTAATGTTGGTGATACAATTTTACTGATAGGACAGGGATATCATGGAGCTACAGCTGCTGGTAAATATGCTGTCAGTGGTTTGATTCACTATGGTGCACCAGATTTAAATGATCGCATGTTGTTTATGTCACTGAATGAAGCACAACATCTTTACAGTGCTGAAGGGTTAATAACCACATATGTCTTACTATTGGATCAGTCTGAGGAATTAAATGAAACCGCTTCGTTATTGCGGAAGTTACTTTCCAGCCGCTATGAAGTAATGACTTGGGAAGAAATCATGCCTGAACTAAAGCAACATATAGACACTGATACCGGTAACTCAAAAATATTTCTTGGCTTCCTTTATGTGTTGGTGGCGATGGGAATTTTCGGTACCATGCTCATGATGATGATTGAAAGAAGTTATGAACTTGGCATGTTGCTGGCGATAGGAATGAAAAAATATAAAATGATTATCCTGCTGGTGTCTGAATCAATACTCACGGTGATGGTAAGTTGTTTGATTGGCATGATATGTAGTATTCCATTGGTATATTACCTGAATATTCATCCCATTCGTCTGACAGGTGAATTAGAAAAGACCTATGAACGTTTTGGGTTTGAAGCAATATTACCTACATCAACCGAGGCGGAACACTTTATCTGGCAGGCAATCGTAGTGTTTTGTATCGGACTGTTTCTTTCCTTTTACCCGGTGTGGCGTGTCATTCGGTTAGACCCTGTAACTTCTATGAAAAGATAAAGTAAAGATGATTGTATTAATGTCATGGCGGAATATCTGGCGCAACAAAGCTCGAAGTGTTGTGATTATGATTTCCATTATGCTGGGTTTATTTGCAGGCATCAGTATCCTGTCTTTGTACAAAGGAATGATTCATTCAAAAGTCCGCACCGTGATTGATCGTGAATCAGGGCATATTCAAATACATCATCCGAAATTCAAAGATGATTATCTGCCGGAATTTACCATTACCGACTCCCAAGCCGTAGCCAAAACACTACAAATACCCAATGTTTATGCAGCCACTCAGCGCGTAGTTACTAGCGGAATGATAACCACCACCACAGGAAGCGCAGGTGTTAATATTTATGGCATTGATCCAGAATCCGAAAAGGCTATATCTAAACTGGATGAGAAAATCATAGAGGGAAACTATTTCAATACTTCCACGCGCAATCCAATCGTGATAGGTAAGAAACTGGCTACGAAGATGAAACTTAAACTTAAGTCGAAGATAGTACTTACGTTTATGGACTCAACAAATACCATGGTAGCAGCGGCTTATCGTGTGGTGGCAATTTATGAATCTGAAAATGCTCCATTTGACGAGCGTACCGTTTACACAACAAAATCAAATCTGAATAATCTGTTGAACATCGGAGATAAGTTTCATGAGATCGCAGTTATTCTTAACCATGACGAAGATCTTGATGCAGTAACAGCTGAATTAAAAAGTAAATTTCCAGACTTACTCGTGGAAACATGGAAGCAAGTTTCTCCTGAAACGGAATTAATGGTAAGTACCACCGACCAGTATTCATATATCATATTAATCATCATCATGCTGGCATTGGCTTTTGGTATCATCAATACGATGCTGATGGCTATACTCGAACGAACACGTGAAATAGGGATGCTGGTAGCATTGGGTATGAACAAATTAAAATTATTTACTCTAATATTATCCGAAACCTTATTCCTCACATTTGCCGGAACTCCGCTGGCTATCTTATTATCGTATGTTTTGATTACGTACTTCAATAATAATGGTCTTGATTTATCAGGGTTTGGTGAGGATATGATGAAAGAATTTGGTTTTCAGAATCTGATATATCCGGAATTTCCATGGGATAAAATTAGCGGACTTACTGCTATTGTATCGGTAACAGCCATACTTTCCGGTCTTCTTCCAGCTATGAAAGCATTACGATTGAAGCCTACCGAAGCCTTGAGAAAATAAATTTGAAATAATCAATTAAGTGTTATGAACCGAAGTACAGTAATAGACGCACATAACGTAAGCAAGGTATACAACCCGGATACAATTCCGGTTTATGCAGTCAATAATGTGCATCTGCATCTTGAGAGGGGAGAGTTCACCGCGCTGGTGGGGCCTTCGGGTTCGGGTAAAACAACATTACTGAATTTAATTGGTGGATTGGATAGACCTGATTCAGGCGAGATTATCATCAACGGTGTGGATATCACAAAACTTTCGGATAATCAACTAATTGATTTCCGTCTTCATAATATTGGTTTTGTATTTCAATCATTCAATCTCATACCTGTGCTTACCGCGAAAGAAAATGTGGAGATGATTATGCATCTGCAGCGCCTGAGCAAAGGCGATCGCGATACAAGGGTAGGCCAACTCTTTGATGAGATACAATTGAGCGACAAATTGAACAGTCGCCCTTCTGAACTCTCTGGTGGGCAGCAACAGCGTGTGGCGGTAGCCCGTGCACTTGCCTCAAAGCCTCAGTTTGTATTGGCAGATGAACCCACTGCCAATCTAGACACGAAGTCGGCATTCAACCTGCTCGACATCATGCTAAAACTGAATCAGGAAGAAAATATTACCTTTTTGTTTTCCACCCACGACCAGCGTGTGATAGAAAGAGCACGCAGAGTGATTACGCTGGTAGACGGAAAGATTGCATCAGATACAGCTCCGGTCAATGTGGCAACTACTACTTAACATATTGAACAATTCGCTTTCGCGGATGAGTTTTCTTCTGCTCATCGTGTGTTTTAATTATTCAGCGCAAGCTCAGGACGAAGAGAAGCAGAAGTCGTGGAAGATAAAAGGTTACATCAAAGAGATGCCTTACTTCTCTTACAACAAGCCGTACGATCAAGCGCTATATAACAATCTTGTACATAACAGACTTAATTTTAAATGGTCGCCCAGCGAAAAGATTTCAGGTGCAGCTGAATTTCGCACGCGACTATTTTGGGGTGACGTGGTGACCACAACACCTGATTTACCGGCACAAATGCGAAATCAGAATGAACGGGTAAATGCCTCGATCACCTGGTTTGAAACTGACAATGCTGCCATGATTACCAATGTAGAGCGCTTCTGGCTGGAATACAAAACTTCGAAGTGGGCCTTTCGTGCAGGAAGGCAACGCATCAATTGGGGTATTGCCACCACGTGGAATCCTAACGATTTATTCAACGCCTACAACTTCCTCGATTTCGATTATGAAGAACGTCCTGGTTCGGATGCATTGAAAGCTCAGTATTTTATTAATGAGTTATCAAACATTGACATCGCAGTAAGTCCTTCGTTTTCGAAAGCAGCAACTGTGGGAGCGATGAAATATTTTTTCAATACACGTAGTTACGACATTCAGTTGAATGCGGGTTGGTATCACAACCAATTTACTGTGGGAGGTGGCTGGGCTGGAAGTATTGATGAGGTGGGATTCAAAGGTGAGATGCAATATTTTTTTTCAACAACAACGAAACCCCAATTCAATGGGGTGGCCGAATGGGATTACATGTTTAGTCAAGGATGGTATGCCAACGCCAGCTTTCTTTACAACAGCACCGGATTGGATGAACCTGTTGCTGATTGGACTACCGTTAATTTTCAATTGTCACCCCGCAACCTGATGCCCACCGCTTACAACCTTCTTGGTTCTGTGAGGAAGGAAATCACACCACTAATTTCAGCAAGCCTCGGTGTGGTGTATTGCCCCGGCACCAACATCTCAATTGTATTACCAACGTTTTCCTATAACGTAAGTGATCGTTGGGATTTGAGCTTCATCTGGCAATCTTTTTATGCGGAATTGAATGGCTCCTTTCAGCCAATTACCTACAGCGGCTTCCTGCGCGCGAAGTGGAGTTTTTGACTTTGTTTGGATTACCTTGAAAATACTCAGTCGCTGATAAAGGTGAACAAACAGAATTCAAATCAGAAAGATTATTTACATCGCATACATATACTGCGCGTTGGCCCGGTCGAACAGCCTGCCTGCGCGTAGCCGTCATGCTGCACGAAGCTTTTCGCATAATGAAGCTTCGGCAAAGGCAGGCGGGGTGGTGCGCAGGAATGAGCGAGGAAGCATTGTTCGACCTTGACTTTTTTTCGTTCTTTTTTGTGTTAAGTCTATGATCCCGCAAGGCGGGGACAAAAAAGAACAATAGGGGAAGTATAAATGTGCTTTGAGAGCAGAAACAAAAATCAATGATGACTTACTAATTTGCTCCACCTCTCAATCACTTTCTCTACATCTGCCAAACACGCACTACTAAACTTCTCCAACGCATCCATCGATGGCTTACTTTGAAACAACACTGCTTCTTTTTCTAAAAATTCTTTTTGCAAAGCCTGTCTTTCGGATTCAATAAGCGCCTTGCGCTTCCTATAATCTTTGTTGATCCAACGATGCAACACCTCTGCTTTCCACCATAACGATTGATCAGGCTTTGCTGTGGGTTGAAGAAAATCATGCAGCACAGAAGTGTTAAAATAAAACGGAATGTACACCGACAAACAAGGATGTGCTGTGCCC
>JALOMN010000436.1 GCA_025455445.1 Cyclobacteriaceae bacterium | reverse complement strand
CCGATAAAAATATTATTTACACAGGCATGGGTGATGATCATCCTGGTCTTTATCGTAAAGGACTTTTTATTCCGAACGCAGATGAACATTGGATACGCGAAGATTTGAAACTGACAGTGGGTGAGCAAAGGGATTACCTTGCACGCATTCGCTATCGCCAACCACTCGAGCCATGCACATTATATAAAAGAGCAGAAGGACTATACATTATTTTTGAGCGGCCACAACGCGGTGTAACACCAGGACAATTTGCTGCCTGGTATGAGGAGGATGAATTAATCGGATCAGGGGTAATTAATTAACTACGTGTTATGAGTTTCGAGCCCTGAGCTGTGTAGTCTATTGTTCCTTAAAGCCCGACACACCACCTGAAACAATAAATTTCATTGCCGTAGGACCTGAAATATCTAGCGGCTTTATACTCGTTTTAGGCACCAGAAAGTGATTTCCCGAAATAGCATACGAATGCGGAAAGTAGACAGCAACCATATCATTTAATCCCAGACTCGTGAGATCTTCCTGCGTTACAAATCCAATCTGATTTAAATTATTTTCTTTATTAACCGAGACAAGAACCGGTTTATTAAACTTTCTTTTATCTCCCACGAAAGCACCTATTAAATCTTTTAAAGAGGAATAAATCAACTTAACAAATGGAATTTTATTCATCAGGTGGTCGAACCAATCAGTAGCGGTTCGCACGGCAAAGTTGGAAGTCAGGTAACCAAACAAAGTGATCACACCAAAGATGATTAGAAAACCGAGGCCCGGATAAGGCAGGTTTAGCAAACCATCAAGTTGCGCGAATGACCAGAAAATAAAATAGCCCGTTGCTACCAAGGGCACTATAAATAATGTACCGCTAAAAAAATAGCGAGCAATGGTGCGAAGGGTATTTTTCATATCTGTAAAAGTAAAAAGGCTTCCGCGTAGTTCGGAAGCCTTTTCATTATCTTTTCATAAAGACTTAAAGCGAAAATCCTAAGAAACTTAAAAAACCTAATGACATTAATCCTACCAAAATAAATGTAATTCCAAGCCCACGAAGTGGAGCAGGAACATTTGAATATTTCATTTTCTCACGCACACCGGCCAGCGCTACTATTGCAAGTAACCATCCAATGCCTGAACCAAATCCGTAAACAGTAGCCTCAGCAAGATTGTAAGGACGGCCCACCATAAATAGAGCTCCACCGAGGATGGCACAGTTTACCGCAATCAAGGGAAGGAAGATACCTAAAGAACTATATAGCGTTGGTGAAAATTTTTCTACTGCCATCTCTGTCAATTGAACCATTGCAGCAATAACAGCGATGAAAATAATAAATTGAAGAAAGGTCAAATCTGTTTTTGCTAATTCAGGACTTATCCAGGAAAGAGCTCCTTCTACAAGGATATAATTTTGAATCATCCAATTAATAGGCATCGTAACTCCCAGTACAAATATAACTGCAAGACCAAGGCCAAAGGCAGTGGATACTTTCTTTGAAACTGCAAGATATGAACACATGCCTAAGAAGTAGGCAAAAATCATGTTGTCGATAAATATCGAACGAACACCTATGCTGATTAAATTCTCCATGACAATATTTTAGTGTGTTTCTCTATAACCATTAATTGAACGCTGCACCCAAATCACAATGCCGAGTATAACACATGCCCCTGCAGGTAATAACATTAAACCATTACCCTGATAATGGAAACCCATTGCTTCAAAAACCTTAAATCCAAATAATGAACCACCACCAAGCAACTCGCGAAAGAATGCCACTATCATCAGAATCATACCATATCCAAAACCATTTCCAAGTCCATCTAACAGTGAGGCACCGGGTTTATTTCCCATCGCATAAGCTTCCAGACGTCCCATAACAATACAGTTAGTGATAATCAAACCTACAAAGACTGAAAGTTGCTTCCATACCTCATACACATACGCTTTCAATAACTGGTCAACAAGAATTACCCACAGCGAAACAATAGCTAATTGTGTAATGATTCGAATACGTGACGGTATTGAATTTCTCATCAATGAGATGATAACGTTAGAACTGGCAGTAACAATTGTAAGCGAGAGAGCCATTACAAAGGCCGGCTTCATTTGAGTAGTAACGGCCAGCGCGGAACAAACCCCAAGCACCTGCACAGTGATCGGGTTATCAATATCAAGCGGATTGGTTATGAGTTTTCTGTTCTTCTTGGAGAACAGTGACTCTGACTTCTTTTCTACAACTTCTGCACTTTCGGCTACTGCGGTACTCATAAGCTTGATGTAAGATTAGATTTACTTTTTTTTAAATAATTATGGTAACAGGTCAAATAATCCAACATCATGTTGTTGACCCCTTTTGCTGTGAGGGTAGCACCTGACATGCCATCCACCTTATGTGCTTCGCTGGAATAATCCATACCCTCACCCTTTTGCATGTTAATTGATGCCAGTACATCACCATCAAAAATTGATTTGTCCTTATATCTGCCCTGAATTTCTTCTGACTCAATTCGCGCACCTAGACCAGGTGTTTCTCCCTTATGCTGGAATTTCACACCCTGAATTGAGTTTAAATCAGATTTTAAGGCAACAAAAC
>JALOMN010000057.1 GCA_025455445.1 Cyclobacteriaceae bacterium | reverse complement strand
CTGTTTCAGAACTGGAAACCTGGCTTACATAACCCTTAACCTGCCCCGATTAGCCTACCAATCCCGCGACGAGGATGAAATATTTGAGTATCTAGACTCTTACCTCCGACTATCTGAGGAAGTATTGATGCTGCGCCGCAAGCAAGCCCTGGCCTGTCTGGATGACTACAACATGTTACCCTTCTTGACCCAGGAACTGGATGGCGAACGCTACTACCGGGTGGAAAACTCAACCATGACCTTCGGATTCGTGGGATTGAATGAAATGTTACAATCCTACTGTGGAAGCGGAATCGAAGACCCGGATTCACTTAAATTGGGTCTTAAAGTTGTTGATTACATGAATCAAAGGGCTCAGGAACTTAAAAAAGACACGGGACTGCGCTGGACCATAATCCAGACTCCCGCCGAGTCCACTGCCTACCGGTTTGCCACCCTGGACCGGGAGAAATTCGGTAAGGAGGCCATAACCCAGGGAGATGCAGACGCAGGTTACTACACCAACTCCTCCCATGTACCGGTAAGTTCCGATATTAACCTCATCGACCGGATCAAAATCGAGGAACAGTTCCACAGCCGTACCCTGGGAGGACACATCTTCCACGCCTTCATGGGAGAAGCTTATTCTGATCCGCAGGCCCTGATGAGTCTCACGGATAAGATCGCTCGCAAATCCGACATAGGCTTCTGGGCCTACAGCTCCGCCATGAGCTTCTGTATTAAATGTAAAACTCTCATGAAAGGGTTGCAACAGCAATGCGCATCCTGCGGTGAACAGAAGGAAGTGGAATGGTACGATCGTATCACTGGCTACGTCCAGCAAGTAGGCCGGGCTCATAATGCCTCTGGGGGCTGGAACGCCGGTAAAATGAAGGAATTAGGGGACAGGAAACGTTACGAACCATAATTCTTTTTTTATTTTTCCTTTCTTTTTTTCACGTACCATAATCTCACTTTATTGTTCTAATAAAAACCTTAGAGGCTAAAATAACTTTAGAGGCTAAAATTTGGACTCCACGCCAGAAGATCATCAGTTCATGCAGGAAGCCATAAAAGAGGCTAAAAAGAGCCTGGAAGAAGGTGGCGTGCCCATCGGCGCGGTTCTGGTCAAAAATAGCCATATCATAGGGAGGGGCCATAATCAGCTTCTGCAGAAAGGTTCTGTAATCTTGCATGGGGAAATGAACTGCTTGGAAAGTGCCGGGAGGTTGAAAGGGTCTGATTACCAGGATTGCACCCTTTACACCACCTTATCTCCATGTCCTATGTGTAGTGGGATGCTGATCCTCTACAAGATCCCCCGGGTGGTGGTGGGTGAGAGCTTCACCCTGCAGGGTCCGGAGGGGTTCCTGGAAGAAAATGGGGTGAAAGTAGTTAATCTGGCCCTGCCTGAATGTCAGGAGATATTAGAGGACTATATATCCAAATATCCAGAGATATGGGATGATGAGCTGGAAAGGGTGGGCTACACCACGGATTTAAAGTATAAATAACTATGCTTTTCTAATTTTTTATTCTAAAATGACTTATTTTTGATTTAAAGCGATGGTTACCGATTGTGAGCTAGATCCAAAACTAGGGGCAATCATAGTATGTCGACCTGGCCCTCCCGCCACTACCAGTACCACATCCTCCGGGCTACGGGTGATGAGGACCTCATCTCCTTTAACCCATTCTTTATCAGCTTCGCATTAATCAAATCGTTTGTATTTGCATTTCTGATAAGTTCCATTTCATCCTTTAAAGGATATTTTACCCAAGGTGGCGCCTTAGAAGTTGGTATCGCCAGCACAGAGGCCGTAACTACCAGCATTATTGCTGTACTTTCCGCAGACTATTTTCTGGCCTATCTCCTCTTATAAGATTGTATGATTACGATTAATAACATCTCAAAATCATTCGCTGACAAACTTATATTAAATCAGATTAGCGGGGAGTTTGATAAAGGTAAAACCAATCTTATTATTGGCTCCAGCGGCACAGGCAAGAGTGTGCTCTTAAAATGTATTGTCGGGTTACTTCATCCGGATACCGGAAATGTTATTTACGACAGAAGAAATTTCACTGATGCGGATAAAGAATTGAAGGCAGAGATACGCAGAGAGATTGGAATGCTTTTTCAGGGAGGTGCGTTATTTGATTCGAAAAATGTAGAAGAAAATGTTCGCTTCCCATTGGATGTACTTACAAAAATACCTTTGGATGAAAAATTAGATCGTGTTAATTTTTGCCTGAAGAGAGTTGGGCTGGAAGGCGTAAATAAAAAAATGCCCTCTGAAATTAGTGGTGGTATGAAAAAACGAGTAGGTATCGCACGAGCAATTGTTAACAATCCGAATTATCTCTTTTGCGATGAACCAAACTCAGGCTTAGACCCACAAACATCTGTAGTAATTGATGAACTCATTATGGAAATAACTCATGAGTTTGATATCACCACCGTGGTGGTAACACATGATATGAATTCAGTAATGGGCATCGGTGAAAAAATCATGTTCCTATATAAAGGACAAAAGCTGTGGGAAGGAACCAATCATGAAATCATGAATTCTCACCTGAAGGAATTGGATGACTTTGTGTTTACAAACAAAGTCATGAAAAACCTTAAAGGTATTTAATCAACCCGTGGCAACTTCACATAGAAGGTAGTACCACTAACAGGCGAAGTTTCAAACCAAATATCTCCTCCACTCTGTTCAATACCTTGTTTGCTGATGGCAAGGCCTAAACCACTGCCAGATTTTTTGGTGCTGAAATAAGGAATAAATATTTTTTCAGCCATCTCTGCATCAATGCCAGAACCGTTGTCTTTTATGGATATAATCACGTTCTCCGTATTCAATTTTAGGGATATATCTACCTTAACTGTATGGCCCGTTCCTGATTGAAGACCGTTAAGTATCAGGTTAGAGAAAATTCTGCTTAAAAGCTGTTCGTCACCCATTACAAACAATTCTGAGAATTCAGAAGTAAAAACAACTTCACCCATTTCAGAATCAGCATACAAATTGGTGCAGTCTTTTAATAACTTTATTAACTCTACACGATTCATAATGGGTGCAGGCATTCTGGCAAAAGTGCTGAAGGAAGTTGCAATCTCGTTTAATATCTCAATTTGCATCAACATTGCATTCAATGCCTTCTTCACCTTTTCATCATCAAGATTCTTATTTTGCAATTGATATTCCATCTGTTGCAAAGTGAGTTTCATGGGTGTAAGCGGATTTTTTATCTCATGTGCTACTTGTTTGGCAATTTCCCGCCATGCACTCTCCTTCTGACTCCGCGCTAATGCAATTTTACTTTGCTCAAGATTTGTGACCATGCGGTTATACTCTGTAACCATCAATCCGATTTCATCCGTTGAATTCCACTTTAACAACTTATTCTCAGCAGATAAGGTGGTTTTTCCTAACGCCTTGGTAATAAATCGCAATGGAACAGTAAGCCAGTTAACTATATAAAAGGAAAGTATTGAAAACAGGATAAAGATGATTGTGAAGATTGTAAGAAAATTAGAAAGCACATTAATTTTTGTGGATTCGAGTGAACTTTCGGAATTAAAATAAGGCATGCTAAGCACTCCCAGTAATTCACCTGTTTGAGTATTCATAATAGCCTGGTAACAATTATTAAATTTCAAAGTCCCAATCGATTCATTCTCAATAATTGATAATTCGTTTCCATTTAGAATACGATTATAAATCTGAGGATCTAGCAAACCCGATGTTAACTGATTTTCAAATATGAGCGGTTGACTGGAAACCTGATACTTTCCTTTATTATTATAAATTGTGATGTCGCTATTTGCCTGCTTGGCCCGATCGGCTATCTCACTCTCCAACTCGTTTCTGGTGATTGTATTGTTAAGATAATCCGAGAAAACTGAATTAATACCTTCACTTAATTGTCGGGTCTTTCTCTGAAACTCGCTAGCAAGCTGGTTTTCTGCTGATTCGCTCAAGCGACTTAGGGTAGTGATTGCTGCCACCAATAAGGGCAATGAAAATAAAATAAATATTATTAATTGTATTCGGGCTGCGTAATTCAATTTTATACTTAAATAAAATGAAATAAGAAACCTGGCAATTAATACCAGGGAAATAGAGAATATACCTGCCACAAAAAAGAAAGAAAAGTTAGTTAACAGGTTAAAGAACGTGTAAGCCGCTTCGCTTATAATTACAACTTGATTATTACCTTCAGCTATCGCGTAATGCCTTAAGGATTTAACTTTAATTCCATTTGTAAATAATCTATCGTTGTCAAGTAATTTCAAATCAAAATCCTGCACATAGTTATAATCCCCAAAACTGCTTACTACCCTATTACTTAAGACTACGGCAAAGCTTTTGTTCCCATTATTATAATATTGTGAAAACCTTCTGTCAACCAGCAGTTCAGGATATACATTCTCCGGAATAATTCTTTTCAGCAATAAGTCAAGTAAGACATAACCCATGAGAGCATTTGCTTTATATATTGGTATAATGGATATATATCGATTACTACTTTGAGCACCTTCAGGCCTTACAAAATAGATTCCGTCATAATCAGTTTCGTATGAAGGCTGAAATGAAATATTAAATTGAGAAGAAAATATATTTTCCACTACATCACCAGATGGCATACCGGACGGACTAAAAAGATTAGTCCTTACTTCATACCTATCAAAGTAAGAGTTTAAATATAATTGCCGGATTTTTTCTCTAATTAAAGCCCGGTTAACAAATGGATTACTAAAAGCATTTTGAATATATGTATCCTCTGCTATTCGCTTGCTCGTTTCTGATAGTAAATATTCAGCGAGTATATCTCTTCCAATTATAAAATTGGAAGCGACTTTTAAGTTTTCATCGCGTTGTCCCTCCTCTGAAAACATCCGAATGCTTAAGCCATACTGCATACCCAGGGCAGTAAGTATAACGAATAAATAAACGAACGAATCAAATTGAACAATCGACATCTTCTCAGATAACTTGAAAATGATTAACGTATTGATTAGGATGAATCCAATGATTAAAGTGATCCAATAATCTCTTTCTGCCAAAGTAAAATAGGCTATAAATAAGGAAGCACTTAATAAATTAAGTATGAATAAGTTAGTCTTGTGATGGATTAATCGTTTAGAAAGTCTGACTAAGACATGAAAAAATAAAAATGCACTTATGCTTCCAAGAAGTATCGAAATCCAGGATACTGCACGAACAAAATTTAGCTGAAGTGATTCTGTAATATCTAAAACGATTGTTGAGTTATGAAAAATGATTTCCACAAACAGAAACGGAAACACCAATGCAAAATATGCTCCGGCTAGTAAAATCAATACAACGCCAGATCGCATGAGGCCCTCGCGGCTATTTAAAAGTCTCTTTGTAACGTTGAATTTTGAATAATAAAAGAATCCGTATAAACAAATAAAAAATACACCCAACGAGTTGAGTAACAAATCACCGATGGATGGATTATAGGAAGATGATGCAAATATTTGAGGATCAAATAACGAGATACTTATCCATCTGCCCGGATACTCAAGATAAATCATTGCCACACGCAGCGCTATAAATAGCAATGCTGAAATTATAAAGACCTTACCATAATGTGACTTTTGATGAATACTTCTCAACCAGAGAGATACTCCCATGATGAGGAGCATTAATCCAACAGATGCCAAAAAAAAGACTAAGTATGAAAAGGAGGTTTCTTTAACATCAGAAAAGACAAATCGAAAAAGCGGAGTGCCCCGTAATTTTACATACTCACCGGTTCCATAAGAAGTGCTCTCAATTCTTCCCTTCACATTTCTAAATAAGTCATAGCTAAGCGAAGAATTCAGATATTGATTTGTAATCAGATACTTTCTATGCAGTGTGATTACTGACAATAAATATTGTGTCTCAGAAATTTGAATTCTTTTATAAAGGAAATCACCTGCACTGTTCTTCAGCAATACATAAGAGGTATCAGACTGCCCGAGGCGTAAATCCGGGATAAATTCATTGCTGCTCCACTTTACCAATTCGTTATTGTCGATTAGAAAAAGCGGGTGATTAATCGATGTCCAATCCGTTTCTTTCAAATTCTTTAAGACATGATCAATTTCTGTTCTGGCATCAGACACCCTATCCTCCAACCGACTTTCAATTCGCATTACCTCATTTGACAAACGAGCCCTTGCATCCCAGTCCAGGTAAGCACTTACCAGCAAAATAAGTATTGCCGAGAGTAAAAAATATGAGTGATTGACTTTAACCACGGTAGGACGCATAGTTAAAAATAATCAATTCTTTCTAAAGACGATTATTTATCGCAGAAGCAACAACCTATGAAAGGAAAAGCGAAAGACGAACTTCTAAATATTCTGATGAGATACTTTCTTACTGTATTTAAACCATAAGTAGGCAATAACAGAAATCACCAAATAAGGGGCTGCAAATAAGTATAGGATTCCAAAATTTATTCCGGCTGCAATACCCACTTCACCATTACTCACATTATTTTCAAGTGTAGCGCGGCACATAGCACATTGAGCCAGCCCGGTAATAGTAGACACACCCATTATCAACACCAACAGCACTAAAAACCTTAATTTCTTCATAATCATCCTGGTTATGTATTATTTATAATAAGGGCTAATCATCCAATACACTATTACGCCAGTAATTGCGACATATAACCAAATCGGAAATGTAAACTTAGCCAATCGTTTATGCCTTTCAAAATCACCTGACAAGGCTCTGGAAAAAGTGAATAATACCAATGGTACTACTGCAACCGAAAGTATTATATGGCTGATAAGAATTACAAAGTATACTGTTCGAATCCAACCTTCCCCACCATAAGGAGTAGAATCGCTGGTGATATGATAAAGCACGTACATCACCAGGAATGCCGCAGAAAATACCAAACATATTTTCATTAAAAGCTCATGCAACCTTCTGTCCCCTTTTTTTATTGCTACCAATGCAGCAATTAATAAAACTGCTGTAAGTCCATTGATGGAAGCGTAAATAGGAGGAAGAAATTGTAAATCATATCCAGGAATCTTCACGCGAAATAAGACTGCTACAGCAACCGGTATAATTACGGAAAGGGCAATTATCAGTTTATTATGAGAAGTTCCTTTTTCGGCCATTAATCAGTATTTATTTAAAAGTATCTTAATCTCAACTTCAAGTCTATCGATTTCCTCGCGGGTATTGGGAGAATAGTATCCGCGGATTCTTCTTTCTTTATCAATCAAAACGGTAGTCCATGGTTTTTCCAATAACAACTCGCATCTGCATAGCGTATTGATTATAGAATCAGAAATTGCATACACAATGATATCCAATTTATCAGATTCAAAATCCTGATGCAGATTCAAAAGGTTTTTCCTGGTATCGGCTAACGTATCATTGGTTATAATGGCAGGATTTCCATTCCATCCTAATTTATTCAATGTACTCTCAGGAACAGAATAAGGTACTACCTCAACCTTCTTGCATCCTGCCAAAGAATCAGGTAACTCATTACTATAATATACGGGAATGGTAAATTCGTTTTTACCAAAATATCGCAGGAAGATAAAAATGCCGATAGGGAAAATTAACGCAAAAAATAAAATGATCCTTTTCATCTAATGGTGTTAACAAAAAGAGAAGGCTAAAGTTCACCACTTTAGCCTTCTTGCTATATAATCATATAGTAATTAAAGAACCGACATTGTTGAACCCTCGTATAAAAACGCAACGAGCATCCACACGATAAATAATATCGGAACCATAATTGACCAGAATAACATCTTAACTTCATATTTAAGGTGCATAAATTCACCTACAATATAACCGGCCTTTACAATCGTCAATACCACAAACAACAATGTTTTTGGTAACCCTGCATTCATTGCAAATGCAATTATAAATTCCAACACGGTAACCGCGCCCAATATGCCGGCTACTTTCCAT